>NZ_JAVRFH010000140.1:0-4596 GCF_031845825.1 Streptomyces lancefieldiae
GTACTCGGGTGACCTTCCGTACCTGGCACGCTTCATGGACGGCGGCGAAGAACTCGGCATCCCGGAGCTGGCGCAGTCGCTCGAACCCCGCGGTGAAGCGGAACCGGCCGAGCCAGTCATAAGACGGACGGACGACGTCCAAGCAGAGCAAGACGCCCAGTCCATGCATGATCTCGCCGCTCTTGAAGGCACTCGCACGTACGGAGTCGCCGAACAAGGTCGCCAGGTCCGGGGCCTGGTCCCAGCCGCCGCTGTGCCAGCGCTCTTGCCAGCAGGAGCCTTCCGCACGGTGCAAGGCCGCCAAGACGATGCGGACACCCCGTGCGGCCTCCCGCCGCCGCACGCCCGCGGGACACACGGCACGCCGATGCCGGAGTGGATCCGGTCGAACGCTCCTCCCGCCGGGTGCCCGTCGAGAGCATCGCCCTCCACGACCGTCGCGCCCAGACCGACCTGGTCGAGATTGTGCTGGGCGAAGGCGGCCATGCGGCCGTCCCGTTCGACGCCGACGGCGAGGCAGGGGCCGGTGACGGCGGCGGCAAGCGCAAGGGTGACTCCCGGGCCCGAGCCGAGCTCCAGGTACCGCTGCCCCGGGGCCAGTTGCAGCGTCTGAAGAGCTTCGACGGTGGCCAGGCCGTATGTCGACATCGACGTCATGTGCCCGCCGGTCACCGGCCCGCGTTCGAGCGCGTCAAGCGGCTCCCCGTCGCGCTGCAGCAGGACCGACTCACCGCTGTGGATCAGGTCGAGCCACTCCTCCCGGTCGTCCGGATGCGCGCCGTCGAGCAGACGCCACTCGATCGGCTCGGCGCCCGGATCGCTCACCCGTACGTACGCGTGGGGAAGCAGCACCTCCCGCGGCACCGACAGCAGCGCCTCGCGCAGCCGGACATCGGTCAACACGCCGTCGGCCTCCAGGCGCTCCACCATCGCGGCACGCCGGGCACCTGTCGTGGTGGACAGGTCAGCAGACATGACGGCCCTCTTCCTGACGGGATGGACAGCAAGGCGCCGGCGCAACGGGCACGACGGTCAGGCGGCGGGCCCCAGACGCCTGCAGCAAGCGGCCCTGCGGGCCGCGCGAAGGGGCGGCGTGAGCCGCCGTGAAGCCGCTCACCGGGACCATCCCAGCTCGCTGTAGGAGCGGCCGGCTTGGATGCCCTCGATCGCGACACGGGTGTAGGCGACGATCGCCTCCGGCAAATCCTTCGCGTCCCACCATTCCCAGGCGAGGCACCGGTCGGGTTCGCGTTTCTCGGGCGTGCCCTCCCAGTGGCGGGGGCGGACGAAGAGCTGGATTCTCGGCCGGGCTCCAGGGTCCACCGTGTGTACCGTGTGGACGAGCTCGAGGTCGGCCGGATCGATGACCAGCCCGGCCTCCTCGAACGCCTCGCGGGCAAGACCGGCGGTCGCTGCCTCCGCCTCCAGGTGTCCGGCGAGGGCGTGCCATGATCCGCCCGCGTACGCCGAGTCCGGATGCCGCAGTCCCAGCAGGACCTTTGCCCTCGTGCTCCAGGTGGAGGTGCACGCCGACGACGTGCAGCACGGTCCCGGCCGGGGCCTCGCCGGGCGCTGGACGAGCAGCCTCCGGAACTTCGACGACGGGGTGTTCGGCCGCGTGGCGGCGGATCAGGTCGCCGAGTCCGGGGCTGAGCCGGAGCCGGTCGAGGGTCTCGGGGGTGAACCACTTCAGGAGGACACCTTCGCGCAGGTCCACCGCGTCTGCATCACCGTTCCAGCAGCCCGCGTAGACCGCGATGGGCACCGCCAGGCCGTCGACGCTGGTGGCCTCCTCCACGGCGTACGGCGTCAGGCCGGCCGGTTCCAGCCCGGGCGCTTCCTCGGCGAGCTCCCGGCGCAACGTGGCTTCCAGACAGGAATCGCCTGGTTCACGTCCACCCCCGAGGAGGGCGAACGTCCACGGCTCCCAGATGCCATCCCGGTCATCGCGCAGATGGAGCAGGTACCGGCCGGCCTTGTCGTAGATCAAGGCGCTGGCGTTGACGGGCTCCGGCTGTCCGTCGAGGCCCTCCGCTTCGGCGCCCAGGAGCTTGGCCCGCAGCGTAGGGGAGCGCACATCGGCGAACGGGAGCCACTGCGCGTCGGCGACTTCCTCATCCTGCAGCGCCAGCGCCGGCGGCTGCGCGGCAGCGAGGTAGAAGACGAAGCGGAAATCGAAGTGCTGGTGGGCGGGTTCGCCCTTGGCCTGGTTGGCGTCGATGTCATGTACGTCTACGTCGATCGGCTCGTCGAGGAACTGCGGGGTCAGGCACAGGTCGCCGGGGCGCAGCCCCGCCTCTTCGCACACCTCGCGCACGGCCGCAGCCAGGAGCGTACGGTCCTCCTCCTCAACGTGGCCGCCGGGGCAAAGTCGTAGCCCTGTCGTCCGATGGCCGATGTGGAGCACCCGGCGGTCGCGGTCGATGACCACGGCGCTGCAGGTCACGTGCCCGGGTAGCGTGACGCGGCTGGACGGCTTCTCGGCGCCGTCCAGGACGGCCAACAGCCCTGCCTGGGCATCTCGTTCCTCGGCATGTCGGCTGAGATAGGTCTCGATGGTCGCGCGGATGTGAGAGCGGGACGGCGGCACGTGATCACCTCGGGACGTGTGGGACGGGATGCAGCAGCTGGGCGAGGGGCGCGTCCGGCGGAGGGTTTGCGGATGACGGCTGTGGGCCAGGGGCCGTATACAGGCTCGTGTTCACGGGCCACCTTCCTCAGAGCGGTCGTGCCGCACATCTACGGCGACTGCGGGATCGGGACGATCGGCTGAGACGGCGTCGGAGGTGGCATGGCCTCCGCTGACGGAGAAGCCACGGAGGGTGAGCCGGGCATGTCCAGCAGGCTGCGCAGCGGGGAGCGGTAAAGGACCACGACGGGGACGACGAGAAGGCAGGTACCGGCAACCAGGGTGGGGCGCACACCGATCCACGTGCCGAGCCCTCCGGCGAGGAGCGCGGCCGCCGGCCGTGCCCCGGAGGTGAGCCAGGTACTCACGGCCTGCATCCGGGCCTGCATGCCGTCGTCGGTGACGGCCTGGCGAATGGTGCGCTGGGTGGTCCCCGCGGCCCCGGCGCAGGCCAGCTGAAGGAACAGGGCGGCACCGATGGCGGACTGCCAGATCAGGCCCGGGGAGGCGAGGAGCAGAGGGATCTGGGTGAGGGGGGTGATCGCGAGCGCGGTGAGCATCATCGGCCCGGGCCCGTACCGCGCCGCGAGCGACGGGGCCGCCAGAGCACCGGCCGCCGCGCCCAGGGCTCCGAGTCCCAGGACTACGCCGAAGGCGGTCGCGCCCAGGGCGAGGGACCGGAGCAGATACAGCGCCCATAGGGTATTGAGGAGCGCCAGGGCGAACGACGTCGTGGCGTTGACGAGGGTCAGGGTGCGCAGCCGGGTGTCGCCGTGCACGTAGCGCAGGCCCTCACCGATCTCGGTGTGCAGCCGGCGGCCTTCCGTTGCCGGCCGGCGGCTTTCGGGGGCCTGGATGCGGGCGGTGCACCAGGCGCTGACGAGGTAGGACAGGACGTCCCCGAGAAGCGCCCGGGCCGGGCCGAGGAGCGCGGTCAGGGCGGCGCCGAGGTTGCTGCCCGCGGTGGCGGCGACGGCGAAGAGGCTGCCGATACGGCTGTTGCTCCGCTGGAGCAGGGACCGGTCGACCAGGCCGGGCAGGAGACTGATCGCGGCGGCATCGTGCAGCACCCCCGCCGCGCCCTGCACAGCCGCGACCGCCATCAGCTGGGTCAGGGACAGTCGGTCCAGCACGGCCGCCACCGGAACGCTGACCAGCGCGGCGGCGCTGACCAGATCGCCGGTGATCATCTGCTTCCGCTTGGAGTGGCGGTCGGCGAGGGCCCCGGCGTGCAAGGCCAGTAGTGCGGGCGGCAGTTGGCACAGGAACGTCAGCCAGGCGACCTCGGCGGTGGTCGCGTCGAGTTCGAGCACCGCCAGCACGGGGATCACCATGCTGCTGACCGAGCTGCCGGTCACACTGGCCGCCTGCCCGGTCAGGTAGAGCCGGAAGTTGCGGTGGTGCCACAGCGACTGCCGGGCGCCGGGAGAGGAGGGGTCAGTGGAGGAGGTCATGGAGCACCTCCTCGGCTTCCGGCAGGCGCTCGCACAGCTCGGCCATGGCCGCCTGCCGGTTGTGGCCGTACGCCTCGAGTTCGGGCGTGACGGCGGCCGGGTCATCGGCGGCCTCGGACAGGGGATACTCCGAGCAGGCCAGGTATCCGGCGGCGATCCGGGGCAGGGCGAGGAGCTCGTCGGCCGGCAGCGCCGGGTTGGCTGCCCGGTAGGCGGCGATCGCCTCGGCCAGGCCGGTGGGCCAGTCCGGCTCTGCCAGGACGGTGCGCGGGTCGAGGGCGATCCGCCCGAGTTCCCAGGCGGGGCTGCGGGGAGCGGGCGGCCGGAAGTCGATCAATGCCGCCACCCGCTGCCCGTGCAGGAGGAGGTTGGGCGAGGCCAGATCGCCGTGGACGGTCTGCACGGTCAGGGACGCCGGCAGCTCTTTGACCATGGCGGCCACGGCAGGCAGCGCGTCGAGCCGTTGGGCGGCGGTCTCCTGCGCCCAAGCGGGCAACCCCGAGACGGGCGGCG
>NZ_JAVRFH010000141.1:0-4440 GCF_031845825.1 Streptomyces lancefieldiae
CCTCGAGCGTGACGGTGGCCCGCTGCCCTGCACTGCGCGGAGGAACGGCTACACCGAAGTCGGCGGTAAACGTGGCTCCGGGCTTGACCTTGGCGCCGACGTCCGGCTCGGGGAAGCCGGCAACGCCAGGGCCGGTGAACGGCTTCGTCTCGAGGCCGAGTTCTCCGACGCGGACGGTCACCGAGGTCTCGGGCAGCAGAGCGATATCCGTCCCGGTGTTGGTGAGCGCCACCTTTACGCGGGCCGCGGACCAGCCGGAGGGCACCGAGTCCTTCGCGGGCGGTGTCATCTCCTGCAGCGAGCGGACCGTCGCCGTCCACGATCCGCTCTCGAGCGGCTGGGCGGCACCGAAGGAAGCTATCCCGGCCGGCAGTTCGGCCGAGCCGGCCGTGGCCGGCTGCCGGGACCCGGAAGGAGCAGCGGGTGCCGGGGCGTCGTCCTGGCCGCATCCGGTCAGGACGAGGGCCAAGAGCACCGAGGCGGCGCCGACCAGAGGGGCGGTCTTCATGGGTAAAACTCCGTTGATGTGGGCGAGGCTGAGGCTGCGATAGGGATCATGCCAAAGCACCTGATCCGCTCGACAGGCTGTCCGCCCTGCATCAGGTCCACGCGCTCATCTTGCCCGGATAAGGCCTACGAAGGGCGGGAGGTACGGGAGGCGGCCAGGCGGGGTGCCGGAGGGCTGTCCGGAGATGGTGCTGCTCCTGGGGTGCAGATGGTCCGGTTCGTGGAACGGCTGCGGGGGAGGCTGCGCCGGTGCGCAGCCTCCCCGTGCCGGAGGGGGCCGGAGGTCGTAGCCGTCAGGGAGTGGCGGGGATGGCGATGAGGTAGAACTCGTTCCCGTCCTCATCCGAGACGAGGACCGGGTGCCCCTGGTCGACCGCGGTGAAGACGCGGTCCTTGATGTCGTCGGCGCGGTCGGCCGCGGTCAGCGGGGCCTTGAGGCCGGACCGCACCGCCTCGTAGGTGGCGGGCTGCGGCCTGTAGCGGTACCGCTCGCCCTTCACCACCCGGAAGCACTCGTCGATCTCCTCGGTGCTGATGGTGTCGTCGTAGCCCTGGAGCCGGGCGACCTGGCACGTGTTGACCGCGAGGAGCTGCCGGTTGTGGATGTTGCACAGGGATCCGGGAGTGCCCTGGGGGTGAAAGTGGACGGCGGTGTCGATCGACGTGGGCAAGAGTAATCCTCCGCGATGGACGGGTAGTTGAGGCTCTGTCGAGCTCATGACATATAGAATACGTGAGTAAATCCAATTAAGCAACCCCCGGAGTTGCCTCCGAGGGTTGTCGTCACGCAGAAGGCTCCGCTGTCAGCGGCCGAGATCGTTTCTGCGTGTATGGCCAGCACCTCCCCGCTGGTCTCGGCCCTACATTGCCGGGGTGTCGGTGTCTTGGGCGTTCGGCGGGAGGGGGGTGGTCCCGGCTGTCGGGAAGCGGAGCTTCTCCACATCGGTGACCGGGGGCTCGTCCTCTCGCGGATCGTGCTCCCAGTAGTCGAAGCAGTAGCGGGCCGGAGCGTCATCGGGATGTTGGGGTGCTGTGGCGATCGTGCCGCGGTACCGCGCGAAGCGCCGCCCGTCCTGGTAGACGAACCCGGCTGTTCTGCCGCCACTGACGGTGAAGAGTTCGGGCGACGTGCTGCCGCTCTCCAGCAAGAGCAGATTCGCGGGCGGAAGGCGACGCCATCTGCTGTAGCTCGCTTCGCGCGACCAGTGGTCGCAGAACCACGACAGATCGCGGACCTCAACGGTGTGTGCGTTCAGGTAGAGGAACTCGATGTGCGCGGCGGGGTTTCTCTGGGCGTGGTTCCTCGGCACGTTGTCTCCTGAGGTCACCGGGGGGAATGCGGGCCGGGCGTCAGCCGCTGCCGGAACTGGCGCGCGAGCCGGCCGAGTGTGTGGCGGAGTACCCCCCAGCGGGGGCGTGCCGCGTACTCGGTTGAGGCATTGCGCGCGTCGAGGTAGCGATCACCGGTGGACTGGGCGGGATAGGGGTTGAGCCGGCGTCGGGAACAGAAGGAGTTCCAGGCGCCGATGAACGCCTGCTCATAGGCGTCGTAGTCCTCATCGGGGCGACGAGGGCGGAAGCAGAACGAGGGCATGACGCTCTCCGGGAGGGGTTATGCGGGGCGTGGACGCGGCCACCTAGGGGCCTAGTGGGCCTTCGGGTTCTCAGCGGCCTCCGGCCCGTGGGCGATGCGGATGGCGTCGCTTAGCGCCTGGTGCTGTTCCTCGCTCAGCATGCCGAAGAAGGCGATGAGGGCGGCGGCGGGGTTGTCGCTCTGCGACCACGCGTCGTTCATCAGCGCGGCGGCGTAGGCGGCGCGGGTGGAGACCGCCTCATAGCGATAGGCCCGGCCTTCCGGCTGGCGGCGTACCAAGCCCTTCTGATGGAGGTTGCCGAGAACGGTCATCACCGTGGTGTAGGCGATCGGTCGTTCCTGCTGGAGGTCTTCCAGGACTTCTCGAACGGTCACCGGGCGGTTCCACTTCCACACCCGTGTCATGACCGCGTCTTCGAGTTCTCCCAACGGGCGAGGTGGCTTCAGCACTCAAGTTCCTTGGTGTGGTCGGACGAAGGGAGTTCGTGCAGCCGCGGGCCGATGGTCGGGCCGGGGGCTGCATGAGGGAGGGGTATGGGTGGCACCTCCTAGGCGGGCGAGCCACGGGCGCGAGGGCCGCGGCTGGAGAAGATGTGCGTTGTGTAGCGCTGGCGGGACTCGAACCCGCGACCCAGGACTTATAGGATCCGCGCTCTTCCAACTGAGCTACAGCGCCGGGGGGTTGACGGCCCGTACCCGGCGGGTGGGGGGGGACCGGGTACGGGCCGTGAGGGCGGTGGCCTCTCGCCGACCGCCTAAATAAACTCTACAGCATGCAATCCAATTAAGCAATCTCCAGTTGGGATGCATGCACGGACCCTGGTGCGATCCCGCACGCTGCCTCGTGGGACACGGCGTGCGGGATCGCCGAGCCGCACGGGTGCTTGGGGTAGGGGCGCGGGGTGAAGCCGATGACCGTCCGCGTCCGTTCTGCCCGCGTACGGCCAACCCGCAGCAGGTAGCGGTGGTTTCCTGGGTGCGCCTGGCGTCGGGCGCCGATCTGGGCGAGGGCCTGATCCAGCCACTGCTTGAGCGCCGCGCCAGGGCCCGGGGGCGGTGGTGGCGCCCCCATCTCCTCAAGGCGTCGAGCGACGCCGGCCGCCCCCGATTCCTGGCGTAGCAGCTTGGACCGCGCCCGTGCGGTGAATGTGCTGCCGTCCGGGAGCACGGTGAGCGTGCGGGCCGTCCCCAGACCGGTGTACGTCGCCGACAGCGCCTGATACACGATGCCCAGATGACCTCGGGTCTGGATGACATGGCCGTGCTCGGTCCGCCGCCATCGTGGGACGGGATCGCTGAACATGACCGCGCCGCGCAGGCCGGCGGCCGCGGCGGATCTCAGCGCGGCCGAGGTGAAGAAGCTCTCGCCGTTGCTGGGTACGGACTCGCTGAGGACGAGGCGCGCGATCTCGGCGCTCTCCCGGTAGGGCTCCAGGTGCGGGAAGGCGCCCGTGAGAACACGGGGGTTCATGGGGCTGGCCAGCACCAGGACGCCCACCAGCGGCAGTCCCTCGACCGCGAGGTCGCCGACACCCAGTGGCGCCTCCTGGTCGAGGAGTCCGTAGGGGTGGTGCAGGACGGCGGGCCAGCCGGACAGGTAGTGGTGCCGCTGCACGAAGGCCTTCGCGGTGGCCTCCGGGATGGCGGTCACCGCGTAGCGCTGGGCTCGGAACCCGCCTTCGGAGACGTGGCGCCACGTTGGGGTGCCGTAGCGCCACCGCTGGGTGAAACCGCGGGGGTCGCCGAGCTGCATGGCCCGCAGGTCGGCGGGCCGCGGCGTGATGATCGAGGTCATGGGCACCTGCGCTGGGCGTCGGTGATGTGGTCGAGCAGGTCCTGGCGCCACCACAGGGCGTGGCGCATGCAGTTGTTCTCGCGCTGGTGGGACTCACTGCATCCGCGCTCGTGGCGGCCGCCGTAGGACCAGGCGAGGCTGTCGGCCGAGACCACGCTCTTGTGTGCGATCTTCAGCCCGGCCTTCTTGAAGCCGAACGCGTGGATGCGGATGCCGGCCCGCGCGAGGTCCGCCAGCAGCATCACGGGCAGGTCCAGGCGTGGGCGGCGGCAGATGCTTCCGACGCCGACGAGCGGTTCCTTCGTCAGGTCCACTCCGGCCTTGTCGAACATGTCGACGCACTGGAAGTAGCTGACGGACGTCCACCCCTGGATCACGGGGATGATCGGCAGGTCAGGTGCGAGCGAGCGCAGTTCGACGAAGTTCGCAACGGTCAGCTCGAGATGCTGCTTCAACGTCTTGCCCGTCTTGCGGAGCACATCCCATTCGCACATCCAGTCCTGCTGGGCGGCGGCGTGGAGCTGGCCCACCTCCTCGTGGTAAC
>NZ_JAVRFH010000142.1:0-4326 GCF_031845825.1 Streptomyces lancefieldiae
AAAGCGCACATGTTCCGGCGAACCTGTGCCAGGCGGCACCGAAACCCACCAGGTTCGGCGAGGCTCAGGTGCTCTCCAGGCGGTGGCTCTTGTGCCAGGCCGCTCTGAGGGCTTCGAGTTCGGAGTGGGGAAAGTGCTCGCCCCACTTGCCGCGATATCCGCTCTCGCCGTACTTTCGCGCGACGTCGTCGAAGCAGCGGACCACAGCGCGAGCCACGGTGCCGATGCTTTGTTGGCTCGACCAGATTTCGGTTCCGGCGTTGTCGTGCTTGCTGCCGTCGGCCAGTTCCAGCACACGAATCCACACGTCGCTGCCCTCGCGGTAGAGGATCCAGCGGAACGCGGTGGGTTCCGCCTCGAACTGCACGCGTGCCTCCGCTTCACCGGTGACGAGGCGGGCCACCGCCGTCAGTAGGTCCTCGGGGGCTGTGGAAATGTATGAGGCCGTGACCTCGGCTTCCGCCTGATGATCGGAGATGGTGCAGTCGGCCCATCCCCTCCCGCTGAGGGTCCAAACGAGCTGCATGTCAGCGGCGATGACCGGCCTCCTGGCCGAGGAAGTGCCTGACATCGGCTGCGAGAGTGGACATCTGCTCGCCGGCTTCCAGCCAGGTGGTGACGGATGCCTCCCAGCTGCCAACGGACATTCGCCACGGACGCAGCGTCCAGGTCAGCCCGACATGGCCGCCTGAGCGGAAGACCACTCTGACGGTGAGATCGCGGTCGTTGGTCTGCCAGACACGCTCTCCCTCCCAGCCCCGGAAGTCCTCGGAGAGCTTCTCCAGGAAGGGAGCCAGGTCGGCGCTCCAGTTCCAGGCTGCCACGCCGTCCAGGCGAGCGTTCAGACCGGCCGCGCAAGCCTCGATGGCGTAGTGCACGCAGTCTTCGTCCTCATCAAAGAGGTCACAGAACTTCACAGAGACGGCCCGGTCGTCCTGGCAGCGGACGGTCAATTCGGCTGGTTCGTCGGGGGCGGCATCTCGGGAGCTCATCCCAGGAACAGTAGGTCAAGGAGGTGCCTGTCGTCACTGTGATTGCAGGTCAGGCAGGCGGCCGGGGTCGACGTGGTCAGCGAGATAGATCATGGTGGCCTCGGGGTCCATGCCGAACGCTGCGGCGACAAGCTTGGGGTCCATGGTGTTGACCAGGTCGAGCAGTCGAGTGCAGCGGATCATGCGCGGTGGGAAGCCGCAGGCGTCGAGGACATGACTGACGTAGGCAGTGGATGCCGGACCTTGGCCGGACTTCGTCTGGCGGGTGACCATCACATACGGGTTGTCCGTCCGCTGGTCTTCGCGGTGGGCCAGGCAGCGTTCCACTGCCGCCCAAGACGGCGGATCCAAAGGAACCGGATGTGGGCGGTGTCCGAGCCGGGCGGTCCGGGCACGAGAGTCGAGGTCATCGGCCTGCAGCATCTTGACCTCGCGGCTTGAGGCACCGTGCAACAAGGCGAGCATGCCCAGCAGGGCTTCGTGTGGGTGGACGGCCGGATCCGTTGTCCAGCGGCGGAACAGCACACGTTGCTCGTCAAGTGTCAGCGTCGCACCCGTGAAGCCGTTCGGTCCTCGGGCGGTCAGACCGCGGGCGGGATCGACGAGGATGATCTTCTGGGATCGCGCAAAGCGGAAAAACTGTCCGAGCACCACCAGTCGACGCTTCCGGGCCTTCGGCGAGGTGGCCAGGAAGGCTTCGAGATCGTGCACGTCGGTCAGTGCCCAGTCCTCCTTCCCGCGCTCACCGGCGAGGAACCGGGCGAGGTCACGGACGATGGCCAGTGCGGCTTCGATGGTGGCATCGGTGCGGGGCAGCGTTCCGGCACGCCGGGACCGCTCGCGTGAGCGGATCATGAAGTCGGAGAAGGACTCCACCGAAAGTCGCAGGGGCTCTGGGACCGCGACAACCCGGCGTTGCCGGCGGCCGGCCGCAAGCCGCTCGGCCTGGTCAGTGGCCATAGCCAGACCGTGACTGGTGAAGAAGGCTTCCAGGGCACGGGCGAGGGGGCCCATTGAGCGGCCCGGGCGGCGGGAACGTTCGAGTACGGACTGAGGGAGACTGGGCTGGCCGTCCCGGAGAAGCCGCGCGAGGGAAGTGATCATCGTGCAGGCTCGGCCGACGGAGTACTTGGCGGCGAGATCTGTTGTGAAGTCCTGCAGCCAGTCGGGGGGATTGTCGAGTTCGGCGATGAGGTGCTCGGCCCGGACGAAGGGGCGGTCGGGGTGACGCTGCCAGCAGGCCGTGCACAGTCCCAGCCCTGCGTGCTTCCGCACTCTGCCGCATTGTTCACAGGCCCGGGGCGGCTGCTTGGTCTGCCGGGGACGTGAGCAGTGCCCGCACCAGCCGGTGTCCTCGCGCAGATATCCGGGCCGACTGCAGCGAGGGCATGGATCCTTGGCGGCGTCGCGCTCGGACTCCCGCAGGCAAGTGCGGCAGAGAGCCGAGAATTTACTCCGTACCGGACTACCGCAAGCGGTGCATACGCGCGAGCAGGTGATGCACCGGCCGGTGTCCGCCTGGAGAACGCGCTGCTGTCCGCACCGGGGACACGCGGCCCGGGCCTCGGCCTTCCTCTGCTGGGCAGTGCAGCGGCAGCAGTAGCGCCGGTCGATGAAGCCGACCGGGGCTCCGCAGCCGATGCAGTCGCTCTGTTTGACGCCCACGATGCCCCCTTCGCTTCCGGGTCAGATAGGTGGCATCGAGCGGCCTCGTGCGGAGGCCACTTTCGGCAGGTCGGCGACCGGTCGCGGTGGGACCGCAGGACGCCCGACGGGGGTGGTATCGACCTCAAACAGGTCGTTGGGGGTGCAGTCCAGCGCGGTGCACAACGCGATCAGCGTGGACATCTTCACCTGGGAGGGCTCCTTGCTGAACAGAGCAGACACCGAGGCGGAGGACATCTGCAGCCCGGCGCGTTCGGCCAGCAGCCGCTGCAGCTGGGTGCCGGTCCAGATCTCGCGCTGGGCGGCGGCCATCCGCAAACGCCATCGGATCTTCATGCTGAGCTGTCCCCCTCGGCGGTGAGTTCGCCGAGCGTGGTGGTCACCGCGCGGCGATAGGCATCCTCGATGAACGTCGCGGAGGGACGGACGTATCTCATGGTCGAACTGACCGTCCAGTGACCAAGGAGCTGCTGGATGGCCACCAGGTCCACACCGCGCTCGTAGTTGTGGGTCGCGCAGGCCCTTCTCAGGGCATGCGGACTGAACCGATCGGTCGCCGGACGGCCTTCGAGTTCCATCAGATAGCGCAAACGGTTGCGGATCGTCCCGCGGTGCAGACTGCCTCCGGACTCGTCCGCGAACAGCACCGGGGAGTCGGGGAACTTCCCACGGACGTCGTCGAGGAACCAGCGCAGGACAAGGTCGAGCCCGTCCAGCATCGGCACCCAGCGCGGCCGCGGCCCGGATGTGCGGGCGCCCTTGCCGAACCGGACGTGGAGTTTCCCGAACGGTCCCCGCGTGAAGTGGAGGTCCGGGCGGTCCAGAAGCGACACCTCTTCCGAGCGCAGGCCGGCGTGATAGAGGGTCCGGAACATCGCATAGTCCCGGGCGGCGGGTGCGTACTTGCGGGCGGTGGCGATCCGGGCCTTGAGGAAGTCGAAAAACTCCGCGACCCGCTCTGGGGTCGGTGGCGGCAGCTGGGCCGGGGAGTCGTCGCCGACATGCCGGGACGCGTTGAACTCATCGACTGGGCAGACCAGGCGGACGCCGAAGCCGGCTTCGATCTCGACGGCCTTGCGGACCTGAAGGAACCGGTGAAAGCCCTTGAAGATCTGCACGTACTCGCGGCGGGTGGAGGCCGCCCGCCCGGCAAGAGCCAGGTCTCCGACGACTCGGTCGATGTCTTCGGGGGTGACGTCCCAGGCGGGCCGGCCCAGTGCGGTGAGCGTGCGTTCCAGCAGTCCGATGTCGTTCTCGACGGTCACTGGGCTGAACCCACGAGCTCGCCATGAGGCGACGAACGCCTCAACGCAGTCGGCCTGGAACTCCCACGGATCGGCGGTCACCGGCTCCAGTAGGACGGCACCGCCCTGGACCACCCTCAACTGGGATGCCACCGGCACACCTTCCTCGCACCTGACCGATCAAGGCAGCACCTGGAGAATCCGGGCACCACCACGAAGACCAACGAGGACAGCAGGAGATGGATACGGGCCGGTGGCAGCGGTGATCCACGAAAAGGAACATGTGCCAGCCCCAGATCGCTGGGGAGAGGTCTTCGGCGACGACACCGTCGCCGCCGCCATGATCGACCGCCTCGTCCATCACGCCGATGTGCTCTCCTTGAAGGGAGACTCCTACCGGCTCAAGAACCGCGACATCGGCCGCA
>NZ_JAVRFH010000143.1:0-4298 GCF_031845825.1 Streptomyces lancefieldiae
CGAACATGGCCACGGCATCGGCCTTGAACTCGTCCGAGTAGTCCTTCATCGCCATCGGCGGTGTTCTCGCTTCCTCCGGATCAAGCAGATCCAGTATCAGCGTGTCCACCACTCAGGGGGAGGCTCCAGTCACCGCCTGAGCTGTCTGGGAATCCCAGGTTTGCGTGCCTCGTTCACCGTGCAGCATCTTCGACCCCGGTCTTCGGATGTCGACTCGGGCCCTTTCAGCGTGCGGTGCAGTTTTTGCTGGTTGTCTCACGTTGCGGATACGTTCCGTCGGGTGTCGTGCCGTGCAGCCAGTCGGTGATCCATTCGGTCAGTGACTGTTCGAGGGGGGCCAGGGCATGCGCGGTGCAGCAGAGGTTGGGGTCCCAGTCCCACATCTGTCCGTCGGCCGTCTTGAAGTCGATCAGTGCCCACATGGCGCAGCCCCGGTCCATGAGCGGAACGATGCCCGGCGGTAGGGGGTGCTCGGGATCAGCGAAGTCGTGATACGCCTCGGTGATGTCGGCGCAGTCGCTGAACCAGTCGCCGGTGTCTGTTAGGGACACCGCCTCCCACGAGCCGAATCCGCCGTTGGCGACTTCGAGGTAGAGCCTGCGCAGGAGCCGGGGCATCGGGTGGCCCACCATCTGTTCCACCGCCCGGACGTCATCCGCGGTCGCGGGGTCGGGCAGTTCCTGGTCGGCAACATGCGCGCGGACAGCCAGGATGATGTCGTCGTCAGTCACAAGCAGATCTTCGGTCACCTCAGTCCGCGTGTCTATGGGCGAATGGCCTGTTCAACGCTTTATCGAGAGGGGACTACGTCCGCGCCGGTCATGTCCCTTGTCGTGGTGTAGGCGATCAGTCGTCTGACGTGGCGGGCAGGACGATTGTGTCGTCGGGGTAGAGGGCGTCCATGCTTTCGTCGGAGAGGTAGCGTCGGGGGAAGGCGATCCATTCGTCGTGGAGTTCGGCGAGGACCGCGGTGGCCAGGCGGATGACTGCGGATGGGTTCGGGAAGACCTGGACGACGTCGGTGCGGCGTTTGATCTCCCGCTTCAGCCGCTCGAGCGGGTTCGTGGACTGGATCTTCTTCCAGTGTTGGTGGGGAAAGTCCGCGAACGCGGTCAGATCTTCCTTGGCCTCCAGCAGCATCTCTCTGACCTTCGGGAACTGCCGGCCGAGCATGTCGGCGACGGTGTCGAGCTGGGTGCGGACCGCGTCCGCGGTGGGCTGGGCGAAGATCGTGCGGATCGTCGCCGCGACCATCTCCGCCGAGCCTTTCGGGATTACGGCGAAGACGTTGCGGACGAAGTGAAGCCGTAAAGAATCAAGGTGCTGCTTTACAGGTGTGGGCTCGTTGTCAGGGTATGGCGGTTCCGAAGGAGATCTGTTCCCAACTCCACTCCAGATTCTCGGTGTTGTTGCCGCATCTGAACGAGCGGCAGCGACGACTGGCCTTGGCCACCGAGGCCCGGCTTATCGGGCATGGCGGCGTACGGGTGGTGGCGCGGATCGCGCAGGTCAGCGAGACGACCGTGCGTCGTGGCGTGTCGGAGCTGGAAGCGGGGGCCGGGGCGCTGCCGGACGGCCGGGTGCGTGTGCCAGGCGGAGGCCGCAAGCGGGCCGAGGCCAACGATCCTGCCCTGCTCAAAGCCTTGTTGGGCCTGGTCGAGCCGGACGAGCGGGGTGATCCTCAGTCGCCGTTGCGGTGGACGACGAAGTCGCTGCGGAACCTGGCTGAAGAGCTGACCCGGCAAGGGCACCCGGTCTCCGCGCCCACGGTGGGCCGGCTGCTCAAGCGGGAGGGCTTCAGTCTGCAGGCGAACGTCAAGACCCTCGAGGGCTCCCAGCATCCCGACCGGGATGCTCAGTTCCGCTATATCAACACGCAGGTCAAGCAGCACCAGGCCGACGGCGAGCCGGTGATCAGCGTGGACACCAAGAAGCGGGAGCAGATCGGACGGCTGCCCATGGCCGGCCGCGAGTGGCGTCCCAGGGGTGAGCCGGTCGAGGTGGAGGACCATCACTTCTTCTTCAGCGGCCCGGACGTTCAGCAGGCGATCCCGTACGGGATCTACGACATCGCCCGCAACACCGGCTGGGTCAACGTCGGTGTCGACCACGACACGTCGGTCTTCGCGGTCGAGTCGATCCGCCGCTGGTGGCGCTGTCGCGGCAGCCTGGACTATCCCAAGGCGTCACGGCTGCTGATCACCTCGGACGCGGGCGGCTCCAACGGTTACCGCTACCGGGTCTGGAAGAGCGAACTGGCTGCTCTGGCCGCCGAAACCGGACTGACGATCATGGTGTGTCACTTTCCTCCGGGTACAAGTAAATGGAACAAAATCGAGCACCGGCTGTTCTCCCACATCACCCACAACTGGCGTGGCAGGCCGCTGACCAGCCATGACGTCGTCATCGAGACGATCGCCGCCACCCGCACCCGGGCCGGTCTGCGCGTTGAGGCCCAACTGGATCCCGGTGACTACCCCACCGGCATCGCGATCAGCAGGGACCGCTTCGCCGCGCTGCCGCTGGTCCGGCACGAGGTCCACGGCCAGTGGAACTACACCCTGCTGCCCGCACCCTCCGCGCCGCAGGCCCTGCCCACCAGCGAGGCACACGGCGTCTCCGACCGGCGCCGGGAGCTTCTCGCCCGCCTGGCGGACCCCCGCCTGACCGGGGTGAGTGGCAAGGAACTCGCCTATCTGCGGGCCGAGTTGGCCCCGCTGCAGGCTGCTCGGTCCCAGGAACGCTACAGCGAGCAGCGCGGCGGACGGGCCCGGCGCGCCACCGGCAATCAGCGAGCCAAGCCGCTGTTCGACGACGCCGCCCGGGTCCTGCTCACTCTCCTCTACCAGAGACAGGTCTGCTCGATGAAGCTGCTGGCCGACATGCTGGAGGTCACCCCCGAATGCGTCGGCCACCTCGTCGCCGAGACCCGCCGGGTCCTGGAGGACCACGGCCACCAGCCCGGATACGCGCCTACCCGCTTCACCACGGCGGACGCGCTGATTGCCTTCCTCGACACCGACCAGACCCCGCCACGCACCCGGATCATGGAGAACCTGTCCCATCCGCGGCTTACCGGCATGTCCCGCGCGGAGCTGGATGAGCTCACTCGTCGGCTCGCCCCACGCCAGATCGCCCAGGTTGAACGGGCCTCCCACCAGCGCCGGGGCGCCGATCGCCAGCCGGGCAGCCGCGGCGGCGTCTTCCCTCAGAAGCTCGGTGACAGAGAGCGGGTCGTGGTCGCCATCCTCTACCTGCGGAAACTGTGCACCCTGGACGTCCTTGCCGACGCGCTGGGGGACGTGAGCAGGTCCTCGATCGGGAACGTCGTCCGCGAGATCCGGCCCCTGCTTGCGGAAGCCGAACTCCTCCCGCCTCCGGCCGCCACCCGCTACCGCACAGCCTCCGATCTCCTCGCCGCCGCGGACGAGTAAACCGACACACCGACAAGTTGCTTCTTTACGGCTTCAGTGAACACGACACCTTTGCCAGGCGGCGCCGAGCATGACCTTGCGGATCGCTTTGACCAGGCCGCTGTGGCTGTCGGAGATGACCAGGCGGACGCCACTCAGGCCGCGTTCTCGCGCGACCGGGTTCCGAACCCGAGCCACTTCTGACATTCATGTCACCCGATCGCCTCTAAAACGATCACACCGAGCAGGCAGAAAGACATTGAACGCAACAACATGCTCCACACCATGACTCATCTGGTCACAGGCGGGACGTAGCACGACCAGGAACATGCAATTGCGCGATCACAAATAGACATAGATATATGCGCACCGGGCAGCCATGCACCCCGTCCTGTCGACGTACAACCCCGACGGACAACGACGCGCAGCCCACACCCGACAACCAGCCCACAGCGGCCCGACCAGGACCCCTGACCGCTGCGAGACAGGCGCGGGCACAACCCCCAACCTCGTGCACACGCAGAACGCCAGGAACACCACCAACAAGCGCTTGCCGCGCCACCGCCGGCATCACCGCCCTGCGCCGCCGCCTGCCCCCGAGTGGCTCTTGGAACAGGGCCTGAACCGGGACGCGCCCCCAGTCCAGATCCACGTCGGCGGCTGCTGGAACGCAGGCAAACGCAGCCGGGGCATCAGCCGCTATGACGCACTGCGGGCGCTCGCCGACGGGGTCAGGGCGTGCGGGGCCTGCCGGCCCGATGCGGAACTCGGCTACCTCAAGGCGTGACGGTGACGGGCGACCACCACGCCAGGAACGCGCGCCGCGAGCGTGTCGGGCAGTCGCCGCAGCGCCCCGGCGGGGATCAGGCACTGCGGCTGGGCTTG
>NZ_JAVRFH010000144.1:0-4258 GCF_031845825.1 Streptomyces lancefieldiae
GCCGGCCTGGCTCCAACACTACACTCCCCACCGCCCCCACACCGCAACCGGCGGCAAACCGCCCGTCACCAGGTTGACCAACGTCCCTGGGCAGTACAACTAGTCCAGCCGGCCCGGCTGGCACCGCGGCCGCCATACCGCGGACGCACGGAGCCTCCGGGCCATCGCAGTCGCTGAGTTGCGGGCGGACCGCAACAGCGCCCACAACGCCCGCAGGCGCCGGCCGGACGAGGAGACGCACGACCTCGGCCCCCACCTCGGCGAGCAGGACATGGGCGATAAGGAACACCGACCTCAAGACGGAGCGCCACCTGGCCAATCCGGAATCCGCCCCGCCGAGGCGATGTCGATGTCTTCTGAGCGTCCTTCAAGGCGGTGCTCACCACGCTTCCGAGTTCCTCCTGGACTGGCCTGACCTGATCGTCGTTCCAGGTCGAGGGTGCGAACAGGAACTCCTCGAAGGCCTTGCGCTGGCGCACCGTGCACAGGGCGACCACGCCGTGGCTGCGCAGAGCGTCAGCCGTCTCGGTGACGGCTTCAGTGCCGCCCATGGGCCGGTACATGTTGATGATCATGACCACGGGCATCTGCGGGTCAAGACCCAGGACCCGCGCGCCGCGCAGGAGGGCGGCGGCCGTCTCCTCGCCGGTGCCGGGCCGCTGGCGGCGCTCGACGAGGTCGTCGAAGTCCCGGACCCGCGCGGCGTCGCTGCGCACCCCGGCCACCCACCGGCCGCTGGCCGAGCCCCAGTCCACCCCCGCGGCCGTGACCGGGGCGAGCGCGGCAGCAAACTGCCGGCGCAGCTCGGAAAGGTCATCCTCCGCGGGCGCGAACGGCTCCCGCCCCTCCTGCTCCAGGCGGCGAAGGTGCTCCACCCACAGCGTGCGGACCTCGGACCACACCTCGCCATGGCGCCGGGCCCCCTCCTCCTCGACCGCCGCGAGGAAGGCAGCCCACCCCTGCTCCCGGACGTCCGCATCCTCGTCAGGGCCGGGCGGGAGCGTGAAGGAGGCGCCATCCAGGGACCGGGCGGCCGCGGCCGCATCCCACCAGTCGTCGCCCGTCACCGCATCAGCCAGCGCCGCAAATCTTTTGGCGTGGTGCGGCCCGTGGGTGAGGAAGCGGGCGTCCAGGACCGCCATCACCGTCTCCGCCGCCGACCGGGGCAGGTACGGGGCATCGTGGCGCAGGTGCGCGTTGAACCGGGCGTCGAGCCACCGCATCAGCTTCGCGGTGAGCCAGGTCTCCCGCTCCTCAACGGTGGCCGCGCGCAGCTGTGGGTCGTGCTCGGTTGCCGCGGTGGCGAGGAACTCGGAGGTCCGCACGGCCAAGTCCTCGATGGGATCTCCGTCGGCGCTGAGGCGCTGCAGGTTTCGCAGCCGGTTGTGCGCGATCCAGGATTCGCGCACTTCATCCCAGCTGTCCGGGTGCCGGCGCTGCCCCTCGGGGGTGATGAAGTCCAGGAAGTCGCGGCGCCACAGGTCCAGAGGGGCGCCGTCTTCGGGCGGCAGGACATCGTCGGGGTGTCCGGACCCCCAGTCGGCCCCGAAATCCCACCACTCCTCGACGTCCTCGGCATCGTCGACGTCGTACACGTCGACCTCATCAGGGTCCGACAACCGAGTCACGGCGTAGTAGAAGAACTCCCGGTCCAGCGCCGTACACAGCCGGTCGGCATCGGCCTGCCCCACCGAGGGGCGCCGCCACTGGGCGAAGTGCTCGTCGAGCGCGGCGAAGACACGGATCTGCTCGGGCCTGCGGTCGATGACGTCGACCTGGACCCAGTCCCGGGCGCGGTAGTGGTCGGTCAGCACGGTCAAGTCGGCGACCGGGAGAGCGGCGAGCTCTGCGGGCGGGCGGCCGCCCACGTCGAGGACCACGATCTCCCCGCGGCTCGTCGCCTCCGCAGCGCGCACGTCCAGGTGTTCCCCGTAGTAGCCGTGCCCGGCGGCCAGCAGCCGGCCGCCGCCTGCCGGGGCGAACGGCTCGTGCCAAACCGCCGCATCGTCGGCCGCGTCCTTGGCCACCTGCCGCACCATCGCGTCATCGGTCACCAGGGCAACGGTCCGCCCGGCGCGGGTGAGCCCGTATGCGATCTGGACGCTCAGGGTGCTGCAGCCGACCCCGCCTTTCGTCGAGCGGACGTGCACGATCTGCGGGCGCCGGGGGACCGGCCCGTGCCGGCGCGGCATCAGCGCGGACGCGTCACCGGCCAGCTCGGCGAGCGTGGGCTCCCGCGAGGCCCAGCTGGAGGCGACCTCGCGAGCGAGGAGCGGGCGGCGCAGCGCGCGACTCCAGGCGGGCGCCGACTCGGCGAGGGAGATGTCGATGTCGCGGCGGGGAGTGTCCTCGAACGCGGTGTCGGCCTGGTCCCACAACGGCAGCAGACCCGCCTCCACGCACAGGCGGCCGGCCTCCCGTACGTCGCGGGGCTTCGCAGCGAGCAGCACCTGACCCGAGGCGCGCACCCGGGCAAGGGCGAGGTACTTGCCGTCCCGGACCCAGCGCAGTCCGGCAACGCCGGTGACGGTCGAGACGGTCTCGCTCGTGCGGCTGGGCAGCAGGCGGGCCAGGACCTCGGCCTCGTACCCGGTCGCCGGCCACAGCCTCAGCTCGTCGCCGGGCCCTGGGCTCGCCTTGGCGATGCCGAACAGACTCCCGCTCGGAGTGAGGGGGTGAAACGGGCCGACCGGACGGGCGAGCGCGAAGAGCAGCGCCGACTCCAGGGCCTGCTGCTCGGCGGACTCGGCGTCGGGGGCCAGACCGTGAAGGAGGCCGTGAGCGCGGATCCAGGACAGAGCCTGGGCGTGGTTCTCGCCGGTGACGGCGGCGCGGGCGGCGGTGTTGCGGTCGGCTTTCGCCATGATGTCCCGATTCTCGGTGTGGCTCCCGGACCGGCACGCCGCGAGTGGGCGCAGCAGAAGTGAGCTCACTGTGGGGTCTCCCCCTTAGCGCCTGGGATGCACGCGGGTCCGGGCCGCTGGTGCGAGGCGGGCGGCAGCAGGTCTGCCTGCCCGGCATCGTAGCGGGCGGCTGCCCGCGTGCGGCAGAGCGCCGCGCTCGGGCACGGAGAGGGGGAAGGCGGCGCTGCGCGTGCAGGAGCCTGCGGGGCGGGATGCCACAGCAGTTCATCGCCCGCCCTGCGGCGCCGGGGCTGCGGTGGTGCCCGCCGGGCGGACAGCACTCGGGCGCGCGTCGGCCCACGCCGTACATGATCAGTCGCATGGGTAGGAGTGCCTGGGACACCGAGAGAAGAGCCACCGTATGGGTCGACGACGGCGTCGAGGGCCTGCCGCCCGGCATGGCCGACGGACGCTATCGGTGCCGTGCCTGCGGCGAGCGGCTGGTCCTCAAGGGGGCGCGCCCGAGCGCGAAGGTCCAGCCGCACTTCGCGCACCGCGGCAACGACGGCTGCAGCAGACCGGAGCAGGAGGCGCTGCTGGACGCCGCCGACGAGGTCGTCCTCCATCTGCGGGAGCAGATCCGCGCGCTTCCCGGTGTCACGCACTGCGCCACCGCCTCCCCAGGAGAGGACCCTGAGCACTCGTCCGGACTGCCGCCGGCCGTCCTGGCCCGGTGCGGGACCACGACGGTGGTGATCGAGGCGCCGTCGGCGCTGCCGGGCCCGGAGGCGATCCGGCGCAGGATCCGCGCTGTGCGGGATGAGCACGCGGGGGCGGGGCATGTGTGGTTCCTCAAACGCGACCTCGCCCAGTTCCAGCAGCTTGCCCCGCACCCCGTGTGGCTGCGGGGGCAGAAGGCACTGCACGAGCAGGTGGCGCCCAACGAGCTGCAGAAGGCCATCAACGAGGCCGGCGGCCACGTGTACTGGCTCGACGGGAAGGCGGTCCTCGTCCCCTACGGCATCCGCCGATTCCAGCACCCGGTACAGCCAGGCCAGGACTGGACGAACTGGAAGTGGCGGTCGGACCCGCGCGACGACTGGCGGATCAGCAAGCCGCGCCCGGCCCCCGACGCCGACACCTGGGGCCTGGTGCCGGTCGCGTTCGTCTCGCTCACCCGCACCCGGGGCGCGTTCCGGCCCGCCGACGCCTACCAGGTGATGGACGACCTCTACGCCGCCCAGGAGCGCCGGATCACCTGGCGCAACGAGCACGCGCGCGAGGTCTACGCCGCGCGCGCCACGCCGCCCGCGGAGCCGGAAGCAGAAGTCGTGGCAGTCGATCCGCAGTCACCTCCACCTTCGCCCGTCGCGGCCGCGGACGGGGAGGCCGCCGGACTGCGCACGCGCACGGAG
>NZ_JAVRFH010000145.1:0-4103 GCF_031845825.1 Streptomyces lancefieldiae
CTGCGGCGTTGTCGCACGATCGAGGGGCGGTCTCCGTGAGACCGCCCCCGCACGACCAAAGTCCCGCTACACTCCCGCCACCCGGCGAAAGACCAGGTCAGACAGCGAAGTCCTGCTGGAGTACTAGAGAGGGCCAAGGCGTCCGCTGCCCGTGCAAGCGTCTCTTCGCATCCTTGCGGGGTCCGCGACGAGCTGCTTACACCCTGGATTAGGGTCGGGTCGGCAGAAGTTGACGGCAGGTCGGACTGCCGCGGTGTCTGGCCTGGCAGCGGGCGTAGAAGAGGGGTTCAGTGGAGAGCCTGGAAGATCTGGGGGGTCTCCTCGCGGAGATGGCCGGCCGGTACGCCCGGGAAGACGGGGACCGCGGGCCCGCCCTGATGGCGCTCGGCGGCATCGGGCAGCAGGAGGGCGAGCGGATTGTGGACCTGGATGCTCCACTGCTGGGCCATGCCACACGCGAGGTCCGCGACCTGCTCAAACGCGGCGACTCCTTCGGACTGCACGTCCAGGACGCCCAGCGTGCCGTGCACCTGGACCGGGAGGGGTGCCTGTCGCTTCTGGCTGCCCTCGTCGGCGCCGGATACCTGACCGCGCCCGAGGACCTCAACCAGCCCCAGCACTGCACCAACTGCCGCACCGACGACTGCGAGTACCACGACTACCGGACCTGGACGCTGACCCCCGCGGGGCGGAGCCTGGCCCATGCCTCCGGCCGCAGGCCGTCCACCCGCAAGAACGCCGACGCGCTGGCCGCCAAGGTGGTCAAAGCCGCCCAGGCCATCAACGCTGATCCCGATGCGACGCTGTGGTGGGTCAAGGAGATCCGCGCGGTGGGCGCCTACGCCGACCCCGGCCAGGAGCCGCTGCTGCACGTCGATCTCGCCGTGGATCTCCGGCCGCGCCTGGACGACCCGCTCGAGCAGCGCAAGGCCGAACAGCGCCTGCGCGATGCCGCCCGCGACCGCGGGGAGCGGCAGCGGGTGTGGGACATGGTCGGGTACGGCCACTGGCGTACCCGGCGCGCGCTCGCCGGGCGCAGCAAGGTCGAACCGACTGTTCAGCCCGGCCCGGGCAGTTGAGGGGAGGCTGCTGTTCGCGGAGGAGCGGGAGCTGACCGTCTCCGCGAAGGCGACCGTGCCCTATCAGCGGCCGGCGCAAGTGCCGCTGACGAACTGCTCGTGGTGCGGGCGGCAGGTTCAGGCGGCGCGCGTCGGCCAGCGCGGTACCCCGCTGGCCTCGTCCCCCGTCGGGCTGTGCGAGCAGTGCCTGTCGCTGGGCTGGGCCGATGATCTCCAGTACCAGGGCTCCGTCGAGGTGTGGCCGTGGGGGGCGGTCCGCACGCTGCGCGCGGCACTGCCCGAGGAGCCGTTCCACCCATCCGGGTGCGCGCTGTGCGGCCGCGAGGACGCGGTGGAGCAGCCGTGGTGGCCGGGCGATCACCGCGACGGGTCCGGCGGGGACGATCCGATCGTGCTCCGGTTGTGCGACGTGTGCCCGGGACTGCTGGAACTGGTCGACGCCCCCGGCCGGGACGGCTTGTGGTGCGCCCGGCACGAGCACGCGTGCATGGTCGGCATGCGCGCCCTCCTGTGGCGCCGGGCCGGCGTCGAGGAGGGTATCCCGAGCGCGCGGAAGGCCCGGAAGCGGCCGCGGCTGACCGCGCTGCACCGGGACGTGCTGGCCCGCGCACCGTTCAGCCAGGACCATCAGGACTCCCGCTGGTGGCTGGTGCGGCTGGCCCACCTGTTCGACCACCGCCTCATCGCCGAAGTGCGCGACGGCGGTGAGGAGGCACGGGGGCTCGTGCGGGCCACCAGCGACCTCGAACGGGACCTGGACGACCAGCTTGATGCGCTGCACAGGCCGGGGCCGGTCTGGGACGGCGAGCGGGTGCTCGAACCCGCGCCGCCCGCGGGCTGGACCGGGAGGCGCTGCGCCGGCGGGCGGATCACCCAGTGCCGGAGGCTCCCCGCAGTCGCTGGGGGTAGCCGTCGGCACTCCGTCGTGGTGGGTGGGTCCCCGCCCGCAGAGGTCACAACGACGGGGACTTCCTAGGATGAGCGGATGACTCGCTTCAGTATGGACCTCCCGGTCCCCTCGATCGACGGCGAGTGGGCCCCTGAAGCGGCAGCCGCTCTGGTCGGCACACGGTGGCCCCTCAAGGCAACCCTCGTCGAAGGCCAGGTGGTGAACATCCCCGCGCGCGTGGTCGCAGCGAAGACGTCCCCGGACGGAGTGACGATGCGGCTGGACCTGGAGACGGACGTCTTGCTGGAGGGCAACTTCTCCGTCAGCAACATCAGCGTGGACGACGACTGACGCTGCCACGCCCCCCGTTCGTTGAGCCACGTGGCACCGGGCGGCACACATGCTGCGCGGCCTTCCTCTCCGGTACGGGCGCGCCGTTTGCGGTCTTGTTGAGCGGGCCCGCTGCCCACCGGTACGCGTGCGTGGTCCCGGCGGTCAGCCGCGGCCCGGCGGCACCGGGTCGTACGAACCCCTGCGGCGGGCGGCGCCGGGGCGGCAGCGCAGCAGCCGCGCCAGGATCAGGCGACTGCCGCGGAGGGCGCCGTGACGGTGGAGCGCCTTGACCGCATAGGTGGAGCAGGTCGGGGTGTACGGGCAGCACGCAGACCGGGTCGGGCTGACCGCGACGCGGTAGTGCCGCACGAACCGGTACATCGCGGCGGCCACCCGCCTGCCCGGAACGGGCGCGGCCGGGTCCGCGCCGTGTCCGGCGGCCGTGAGCGAAGGTCGCAGGGCGGCCAGCAGCACGGCCGCCTGCGTCCACACGCCGCCGCAGCAGCACGGATGCGTCAGCGTGTCCAGCGTCCCCGCGCAGCAGCCCTCGTCCTTCTCGTCCTCCGCGCCGCTTCCGCGGCCCTGTTTCCGGTTTCGCACCATGATGTCGCTCCTCCCCGTCGCGGTCGGAAGATCATACGAAGAGGTGACGGTGGCGAACGGAGGTGGTCCGACGGTCCCCGGGCGGCGGGAAGGAGCGGGCGGCACCACCCCAGGGCCCGGCACACCGGCGGCCGGGGAACGGCCTGGCCTTCGACCGCGAGCTCTACAAGGCCCGCAACGTGGTCGAACGCTGCTTCAATCGTCTCAAGCAGTTCCGCGCGATCGCGACCCGCTTCGACGAACTCGCCACCCGCTACAAGGCCGGAGTCCACCTCGCCGCACTCATCCTCTGGCTCCGTGAACCCGCCCGAGATTCTTTGTCAGACAGGTCCTAGGCTAGGAGCCCGGTGCGTGGTCTGGCTCCGGCAGGGCTATCCCGCGTGCGGTGTCCGCACGTTGGCGCGGTGGCCCGGCGCCAGGGGGTCTGTTCGTTCGGGTGACGCTGGTGGCACCACGGCGCGGGCAGGCGACGTCTGACCGTAGGGTGCCTTGCATGCCCGACCTGACCGAACAGCAGACGAGCGAGCTGAGGGCGGCTGCCGCGGCCGCGGCCGTGCTCCCGTCCCAGCAGGCGGTGATTCCGGTGGTGTGCCGGATGGCCTCCGTGGACCCGGTGACCGGGCGGAAGGAGAACACCGCGTCGCTGCTGAAGCTCGTGCGGGGCGGTGAGGCGGACATGCGGGCCGCATTCGAGGTGGCCGGCCGGATGCTGGCCGGTGATGTCCGGCCTGATGGTCAGGTCGTACCCGTCGGAAGTGCCGCCGGCGATCCGATGATGACGCTGGCGTGCGACGTCATCCGGATGGGCATGCGCGGGGAGCCGGAGCGTGCATGGGCCCAACTCGAGCAGCAGCATCCCGCCCGGCGGGCCGCGGTCTTCTCCATTCTGGTCTCCTTCCTCAACTACCACTTCGCCGGGCTCGATCCGCTCGCCCTGGCGGCTGCGGAGTAGATCCTGCCGTGCGCGCGGCCGACTCGGCCGGGGGGATCCGCCGGGCGGGCGAGTGCCCGTGCGGGGCGGCCGGGGGTCGGCTGGGCGGGGGGGTGTGGACTTTCCGGTGCAGGTGGCTGAGGCGGGGACGGCGAGCGAGCTGCCCGCCGGGGCGGGCGGGGCGTCCGAGTGGACGGGCGACGGTGACCGGGTGGTCCGGTGGCGCGGGGCGGCGGGGGTGCGGTGGCTGTCGCGCAGCGGGCGGGAG
>NZ_JAVRFH010000146.1:0-3965 GCF_031845825.1 Streptomyces lancefieldiae
CTCCCCCGCCGTCCCGGGCGAAACCACTTCTGCGATCGGTGACCGAGGAGGCCCTGGCGTGCTCGGAAGCGGTGGCCCTGCCTGCTGCTCGACGGCCGGGCGATGCTAGAGATCGATCCTGAGCAGCAGTTCGCTCAGCTCTGTCGGCATGGTGATCATGCAGTCGTGCCCGGTCGGCAGTTGCCACACCCGGGCCGGAGACCCATTGGGCTGTGTCGCGGGGACGGGCCGCCGCGTGATGCCTTCCGGCTCCGCGCCGACGCAGTGGATGTGCGTACGGGGAATCAAGTCCACGGCCGGGTTGTCCAGCCGGACCGGTTGCTGCAGGCAGCGCACCGGCTGGTCAGAGAGCGTCGCCCGCAGCCACGCCGCGTCAGCCGGGTCGGTGACCCCGAACAGACCGAACGGCGGGGGCATCTCGGGCAGCGGTGGAATGCGCCAGGCGCTGTCGGACTTCGCGGCCAGGTCAATCAGGTTCTGCGTCATGGGCTGGACGTCGACGGCGGTCTCGCCGTGCTCCGGGACCATCGCGTCCAGGTACACCAGGTGGGCGATCCGTTCCGGGACCTCGTTGGCCACGGACGAGACAACCAGTCCCGCGTAGCTGTGCCCCACGATGACCACCTCGGTCAGGTCCTCCTCGTGGATCAGCCCGACGACGTCCTGGACGTGCGTGTCGAGCCCCACCTCGGGACTGAGCAGGTGCGCCTTGTCGCCGTAGCCGGTAAGCGACGGCGTGAACACGCGATGCCCGGCCGACTCCAGCAGCAGGACCACCCGCTCCCAGCAGCGCCCGCTGTGCCAAGCGCCGTGTACCAACAGGAAAGTTGACATGATCGGAACGGTCTTCCTCTTCAGGGTGGGGAGGCACGGGAGCATGGCAGTTCCCATTCGTGCCTCGGTACTCTCTGGGAACCGGATTCATCGTGGTGCACCTGCCACGCCTCAAGCAATAAGGCACATTTCGGTGCCCCCGTTCCCTGGAGGTAACCATGACCACAGCCGACAGCGAGTCGCGGCCGGCACGGCAGGAGGACCCGTGCCGGACCCGCGAAGTGCTCGACATCGTGGGGAACAAGTGGTCATTGCTGGTCGTACGCAACCTCAGCCAGGGACCGCGCCGCTTCACCGAACTGAAGCGAGCCATCGACGGAATCAGCCAGCGGATGCTCACCGTCACCCTGCGCGGCCTGGAACGCGACGGGATCCTCACGCGGACCGTCCACAACGTCATGCCACCGCACGTCAGTTACGAACTCACCCCGATGGGCAAAACCCTCCGCCAAGCCACCGCCCCCCTGCTGGAGTGGAGCACCATGCACCTGGCACACATCGACGCGGCTCGCGCCGCGTACGACGCCCGCCCCGACACGTCGCCCGCCTAGCCGGCGCCTGGTGGCCGTTGCCGTCAGGAGCCTGTCCACGCTGGTTGACGACCAACCGAGCCCGGGAAGCGTCCTGGATGCGCGCGTAGCCGCTGACCAGCCCATTCGCCGGATGCCCGCAGGAGGCTCCTCCGCCGACACCGCGCTGCTGGTTACAGCCGGGAGGACGGAGAACACCTACTGGGCTCTTCAGTCGGCCCCTTGAGGGCGTCGGCGCCTGGTGCGGCTACGGGCGTTCGCGTTCCATGTCGATCACGTACTTCCCCCGGACGCCGCCGGCTTCCAGTCTCCTGTGCGCCTCCGCGACGTCGGCCACAGGAAAGATCGAGTCGATCACAGGCCGGATGCTTCCTGCCTCGGTGAAGCGGGTCAGCTCGGCGATCCGGTCCGCCGAAGGGTTGTTGCTGAAGAGTTTGAACCGCCGTGGTGCGACGGCTGCCCGCAACCCGGACCCGAGTATGGAGGTGAATATGCGGTCGGTGTCGAAGGCGAGGGCCACCATCCGCCCCCGCCGGGCCAGCCGCGCCCGATAGGAGCCCAGATCGGTGCCCACGACGTCGACGATGACATCGAAGCGGCCGAGATCCGCCGGCCGTGTGGTGCGGTAGTCGAGTGCCTCGTCGGCTCCGAGTGCGGTGACCCAGCCGAGGTTGTGGGCCGAAGCAAGGGCGGTGACGTGGGCACCGAGGGCCTTGCCCAGCTGCACGGCGATGCTGCCGACGCCTCCGGTCGCACCACGGATCAGGAGCCGCTCGCCGGGGGCGAGGTGCGCCTTGTCCGTCAGTGCGGTCAGTGCGGTGGTGCCGGACACCGGGAGAGCCGCGGCTTCGAGGAGGCTCAGGTTCTTCGGCGCCCGGGCCAGCCGCTTCTGGGGGACGGCAACGTAGTCGGCGAGAGAGCCGAAGACGAAGTGGGGCATGAGCCCCCACACCGCGTCTCCGGCTTGCCAGGCCTGGACGCCCGGCCCGGTCGCCGAGACGCGGCCGGCGAAGTCGCCGCCCGTCCCGTGAGGGAACTTGGCCCGGCTGATTCTGCGCATCCGCCCCGAGCGGAAGGCAATCTCCCCCGCGTCCACGCTGGCGGCGTGGACCTCGACGAGTACCTCCCCCGGGCCCGGCCGTGGGACGGGCATTTCGTTGACGCGTAGCACCTCGGGCGGGCCAAAACGGTCGTACTGCACGACACGCATACGGGATCCCATCACTGTCCGTGAAAGTGGGGTGGTCCCCCACTTAGCTTGGGCTACAGTAACCGGAGAACCGCCCCATTTAGCAAGCGGCAAGGAGGGCACCGTGACCGAGTCCCCCCGGCAGCGCCCCATGCGCGCGGACGCCCGGCGCAACTACGAACGCATCGTCGCCGCGGCCCAGGAGGTGTTCGCTGTGGACGGCGCCGATGCCTCCCTGGAGGAGATCGCCCGCCGGGCCGGGGTGGGATCGGCCACCCTGCACCGGCATTTCCCCACCCGGCGCTCCCTGCTCGAAGTCGTCTTCCACGACCGCGTCGAGGCACTCTGCGCCAGGGCCCGGGAACACGCTGAGCGAAGCGCACCCGGTGACGCGCTCATCGCGTGGCTCCGCGATCTCAACATCTACGCGGCGGCCAGCCGCGGTCTGGCGTCCTCACTGCTGCGCGACGGCCGGGACGCCGACCTCCTGCAACAGAACGACGACTGCCGAGCGATGATCACAGCCGCGGCCGGAGAACTCCTGCACGGCGCACAGCGGGCAGGCTCGCTGCGCCCCGGCGTGCAGACCGAAGACCTCCTCACACTGGTCAACGCCATCTCACTCGCCACCGAGCACCACGGTGACGACGCCCAGGCGAACAGACTGCTGGACCTCGCCGTCGACGGCATCCGCATGCCGCGCTGACAACCGTGCCCCCGCAGCTCCGAGGCACCCCCACTGCCCGGAAACGCCACGGGCCAGCGCGGAGTTGCCGTACACCTTGTCCGCGCCGACGCTGTCCGGAGTGCAGCGCAGATCGCCAAGACCTGTACGGGGACGCCGTCTTGTTCATCACCGCCTCGAACCGGGCGCGGTCCGCCCGTTGCTCCGACGCGGTGATCAGTGACAGTGGGCGACACCTGCCGTCCCCGCGGCCAGGCGGAGCTTGCAGGTCAGTCCGCCACGGGAGCGACCGATTCCCTGCGCGGGCGCCCTCGTTGTGGCGGCGGGCCGTGCAGGCGACGGCGGGTTCTCGCCTTGGAGATCACAGATGGGCTCCGATCGGCTTCCCGAGCGACGCAGCCTATCGGCCCGCCCAGCCGACTCCGCACGACACGGACAGGAGACCGCCGCCGTGTCCACGACCCCTTCCTCCATCGCTGGGGGCCACCTGACCAACCCGGCCGACCGCACCCTCACCGACACCCCGTACGCAGACCTCACCGTCTGCGATCTGGCCCCTTGATCTCGGCATGGCCCACCCTCGACGTGCAGGCACTCAAGAACCTCAGTGCGGCATCCACCCGACCGCCCGGACCCACCCCACCGCGATCACCGGGGGGGCGACGTCATCATCGACGCCGGTGCACGCGTCCGGGAACTCATCACCGTGCGCGGCCACACGCTCCCG
>NZ_JAVRFH010000147.1:0-3874 GCF_031845825.1 Streptomyces lancefieldiae
CCCCCCCCCCACGCCCGCGTCGGTTGCGGCGGCGATCCACACCGACACACCCACGACGAATTGCTTAATCGCTTGAATCGCTGTACGTTGCGAGCCGGGTCTCTCCCTGCGCCCTCCCAGCCCCGTCCGGGCATCAGCAAAGGCACAGGAAGGGGCCGCTGGCCACGCACAACAGCATCCCCCCGCCGGCGCATCCGCGGCCCGGCAGGAAACGATCAGGCCACGCAGGCCCTGGAGCAGACGATGATCCCCGCAAACTCGAAGATCAAGCAGACCACGGTCGAAAAGATCGCAAAGCGCTACCACGTGAGCGGCTCGACCGCCGCCTCCTGGACGCTCGAGGAGACCTTCCCGCCGTGCCTCGACAAGGGCTGGGGCAAGACCCAGCTGTACGACGAGGCAGCTGTCGATGAGTGGGTCCTGGAGCACAAGCCGGAGGCCTGGGTGGTGGCTCACCCCAAGCAGAAGGAGAAGGCCACCGCGCTGCCTGCCGGCGGGCCCAAGGACCTTCTTCCTCTCGACCGCATCGGAGTGCTCGAGGGCCGGTTCCTTTCCCGCGAGCCCACGCCGGTCGCGACCCTGCGCACGTACATCTCCCGAGGCGTGCTCGCCCGGCCCGACCGTCGCGCCGGCGACGGAGGCCAGCCCGAGGTCACGGAGGACATGTGGTTCCGCGAGACGGCCTACAACTACATCACCCGTCCGCGCCGGGTCCGGCGCAAGACCGGCAAGAGCGACGGTGAGCGGAGGGAGCCGAGCGAGTTCCTGCGGCGGTACTTCGAGGAGAACCCGGGCCTGCTCACCCTCGAGAAGATCGCCGAGCTCGACGGCAAGGAACAGGGCCGCAGCAAGCCGACCGCCCTGTCCACGATGCGGGCGTACCGGTCTCGCGGCCTGCTGGCGCCCCCGGACCGTCTGCCGAACGACGGCAAGACGCCTGAGGTCGACGAGCCGATGTGGACGCCCGAGTCCGCCCGCCCGTACCTGCTCCGCCCCCTCGGCCGGCGCGGCGCTGCCGCTGCGAAGTCCGACCAGTAGTCCGACGCACTCCCGCCCCGACCCTCAAGGACGTCCATGACCAACCGCCGCATCGACGAAGCGGGGATCAGCGCCCGGTACGGGGTCACGCCGAAGGACACCGCCGTGTGGACCACGCTGGTCAACTTTCCGGCGAGGGGCGAAGACGGTCTGTGGGACGTCGCGCTGGTCGACGCGTGGGTGCAGGCCATGCGGCCGCAGTACTGGCCGCCCCGGCCGGAAACGCCTGCGGCCGGCGCGGTCACCAGCCCCCAGAAAGGCAAGCAGAAGAAGGCCGCGGTCGCGCCCGTCACCGAGACCCGGTCCGAGATGGCCAAGCGGTTCGGCATGACCTTCAACGCGGTGGACGCCTGGACCAAGGCCACGGAACGACGTGACTCCAGCGGCAAGGTCGTGGCGGCCGCGTTCCCCCCGCCAGCGTCGGAGGGGCGGTGGGACGCGAAGGCGGTGGATGCGTGGGTGCGCGTCCACCGGCCCCGCGTGTGGGCGGCCTACGCTGGCGGCGAGCCTCAGTTCGCGAAGCCTCTTCCCGCAGGGGACCCCAGGGACTTGCTCAACATCACCGAGTACGGCGTCATCCGTGGGAACGCGATCAGTGGGAAGCCCGCATCGCGGCGCACCATGCAGTCGTATCTCCTGCGGGGACAGATCGAAGCTCCTGACCGGCGGCCGGGCGACCGCAAGCGCCCGGAGGTATTCGAGCCGATGTGGTATCGGGAGACGATTTACCAGGAGATCCGTAGACGCCTTACACGGGGAAAGTTGCAGGCGGGCGAAAAAGGCGCAGAGGATTAGCAGATTCTCTCTCCCCATCGTTTCTCGCCAAATTGCGCCGGTGAAGGCGAGTCCGTTGTCTTTCAAATTCACCCGCGCCGACCTGGTGGGCTCTGCAGTGATGCGCCGAGCAGTATCCACCCAAACCCGCAAAGTTGCATAATTGGATATACTGCGGTAGCTTGAGGCGGGTCGGCGGGTGAAGCCTCTCCCCGCCTGGCACGAACGAACCACTGCGGTTGCACCGGTCCATGATCTGCGACGGTGCCCCCACCGAGGAGGTCTGCGATGCAGACAGAACCTCGTCTGCCCGCCACCGACGAGTCCGAAGCTCAGGAGTTTCTGGAGCTTCTCGAAGGCGCCCCGTTCACGGCGCCGTACACGGGGCAGGTCGTCGACTGGCTCATCAGAGACAGCACGCTGCACGCCCCAGACGCCTCCCCGGCAGCCCGGGCAGTCGACGCACTGTGGCGCTACGCCGACGGACACGACCTGGGTGCGGGCGAGATCGCCGAGCGCGTGCGGGATGTCGCGCACGCCATGTCCCTGGTAGCGGACGAGCACTACGCGGCAGACCCGAGCCCACGCCGCCCCCGCCCCGTACACGGGCGCAGCGTGCGCAAGCTGTGCGTGGCTGCCGGCCGCCGAAGGAGCCTGGCAGGCCCCGGGCGGACCGTCGTGATCGCGCAGGGCACTCACGGACACACCGTCTACCGCCCTGTAGCACCCTCCGTGCCCCCCGACCGGGCCGGTGAGACACTTCGGCACGAGGTGCTGACGGTGCTCGCCGCCCATGTCCACCTCGCCGACCGCCGCACCTTCCAGGGCAGCGGGGTGGTCGTCGAATGCCGGCACGAGAGCGTCGAGGTCACCTGGTGGTCCCCGGACCTGGAGGCGGAGCCCGATCACTACCATCCCGCCTGGAGCACTGGCGGGGTGCGCCTTCTGTGCTCGGCCCTTCTTCGAGGCGAAGGCATGAAGGTGACCGTCCAGCCCAACGGCGCACTGCTCGTCACACGGTGAGCAGCCCCTCCCACCCTCCTACGCGGACGCCCCGGCCCGCTCACTGTTCAAGGAATCACTATGCGCACTTCGCACCGCTTTCTTCTCGGTCTTGTCCTCGGCACGACCATCACCGTCATCGTCTGGTCCGGCACCGGAAACGCCGAGGCCGCGATCACCCTGGGTGTGGCAGTCCTGGTCCTCGTGTGGCTCGGGCAGTTCATCCTCGACTAGCTCTTCTGAACGATCTTGATGTCACTTCGCTCCCAGTCCTGGACCACAACCCTGTGAACAGCATCCCTCCCTCCGCCCGCGCCTATGAGCGTCTCGTCCAGCGCCTCGCCGACGACGTCGGCACCGCGACTGCGGTCTCCTGGGCCCACGCGACCGCAGTCACCCACCACTGCGTCCGGCACGGCCTGGTCTCCACAACCGAGCCGCCGACCTCACCCGATGCCGTACGCCGGATCCTTGACGAGCTGGCTGGCGCCCACCCCGGGCTCGCCGGTTTCCTCGACCCGCAGGTCGTGCCGCTCTGGACCTCACCGCCCAATACGGCTTCCTGGACAGCCCTCGCCGAGTTCTGGGGAGCAGGGGCTGCCATCGACGACGGGCCGCACCGGGTCGACGGATACCGGCTCGGGGACGCCTACCAGGCGCTGTCGCACGACGCGCGCAGGTCGAGAGCCCTGTGCCAGACTCCGCCGTGGATCGCCGAACTCCTCCTGGAGCTCTCGCTGGAGCCGGCGACCGACGAGGTGGGCCCCCAGAACGTCCGCATGATCGACCCGGCCTGCGGCACGGGGCACATCCTGCTCAGCGCCTTCCGCGCCGCCCGCGTCTACCGCCGCCGCGGCCGCGGGCACGGGGTACCGATCGACGCCCGGGCATCGATCGAGCGCGCTCTGCGGACCGTCCACGGCGTCGACCTGGACCCCTATGCGGTGCTCCTCGCCCGGTACCGGCTGCTCGCCACCAGCGCCTCGATTCTCCGTGGCCGCCTCGACCAGCTGCCGCACTCGTGGCCCGTCCAAGTGGCCTGTGCGAACTCCCTGCTGGA
>NZ_JAVRFH010000148.1:0-3802 GCF_031845825.1 Streptomyces lancefieldiae
ATGTCGGTCGCCAGGTCGAAACGGTGCGCGATGACCTCGTCGACCGCGCCGTTCAGGTCTTCGGGTGCCACGTCGACCACCGGCACCGGCACCAGCGAGTCCTCCATCGGCAGGATGCGCTGGCAGGGCTCGTCGTCGTCATCTCTCACGTAGGTGGTGCGCAGGATCTCGTGCCGGCCGACCACGTCGCGGATCGCCGCGGCCAGGGCGTCCTGATCCAGTGGTCCGGTCAGCCGGAACGTCGGGGAGATGTTGTAGGTCTCCGCCCCTCGCTCCAGTTGGTTCGTCACCCACATGCGGCGTTGTGCGTACGAAAGCGGAATCACTGGGTCACTCCTCTGTGATCATTTTGCGCATACTGGGGCGAAGCGGGACGTACGACTCCTGCGACCACGCGGCGAGCGCGGCCACGGTCGGCAGGTCGAAGATCTTGCGGATGGGAATTTCGATGCCCAGCTCGGCGCGGGCCCGGGTGATCAGCCGGGTGGCGAGCAGGGAGTGTCCACCGAGGGCGAAGAAGCCGTCGTCGACGCCGACCCGGTCCACGCCGAGCACCTCGGCGAACAGCTTGGCCAGGGCCTTCTCCCGGGCCGTACCGGGTGCCCGGAAGGGCGTTGCGGGAGTGAGGTCGGGGGCGGGCAGGGCCTTGTGGTCGAGCTTGCCGTTGGGAGACAGGGGCAGCCGGTCGAGCGGCACGTAGGCGGCGGGGAGCATGTAGTCGGGCAGCCGCTCCGCCACGTGGTCGCGCAGTTCCGCCGGGTCCGGGGCCCGCTCGCCCCGGACCGGGACGAGATAGGCGGCCAGGTAACGGGTGTCACCACTCTGCCGGACCACGACCGCTGCCTGGGCGACGCGGGGGTGTGCCGTGAGGGCGGCCTCGACCTCACCGGGTTCGATGCGGAAGCCCCGTATCTTGACCTGTGTGTCGATACGGCCGAGATGACTCAGTTCTCCGTCGCCGGAGAAGCTGGCGAGGTCGCCGGTGCGGTACATGCGGGAGCCCGGTGGCCCGTAGGGGTCGGGGACGAAGCGCTCCGCGGTCAGGCCGGACTGTCGGTGGTAGCCGCGTCCGGCCCCGGCCAGATAGAGCTCGCCCGGTGTGCCCGGCGGCAGCAGGTCGAGACCGGAACCGAGGACGTAGGCGCGTATGCCGGGGAAGGGACGGCCGACGGGCACACCCGTGGCGTACGGCTCGCCGGGGTCCAGAAGGTGGCTGGTCGCGTAGAAGGTCTCGCTGGGGCCGTAGCTGTTGATGACGCGGGCCTCCGGCCAGAGTTCGCGCACCCGCCGGGCCAGGGCCGGGGTCAGCACTTCCCCGGAGATGTTCAGTGCCGTGGGCCTGATGCGGTCGGCGAGCTGGTCGACGAGTTCGGCGAAGGCCGACGGCACCGAGCAGATGACGTCGACGTCCCAGGTGTCGCGTTCGGCCAGCTCCAACACGTCGCGCACGATCTCGACGCTGCCCCCCGTGGTGAGCGCGGAGAAGGTTTCGAAGGTGGCGACGTCGAAGCCGAACGAGGCAGCGAGCAGCATCCGCTGACCGGACGTCATGCCCGCGTGGGCGACCAGGGCGTCCACCGCGTTGACGACGGTGGCGTGGGTGATACCCACGCCCTTGGGCACGCCGGTGGAACCGGACGTGTAGACGATGGAGGCGAGGTTCCCGGGGCGGACCGTCGGCCGTGCCGCCGCGGCCGTGGTGGTGTCCTGGGCCGCGCCCTCGAGGCCGACGTCCTCGAGAACCAGGACGGGAATGTCCGTGGCGGGCACGAGCTCGCGGGTGCCGGCGTTGGCCAGGACCAGGTGGGGCCGAGCGCCGGGAAGGATGCGCGGCAGGCGGCTGGCCGCGTGGGCGGGGTCGACGGGCAGATACGCACCGCCCGCCTTCAGCACACCCAGAAGGGCCACGACCGTGTTCGCCGTACGCGGTAGGAGTACGCCCACCACCGTCTCCGGGCCCACCCCCCGCCGGACCAGTTCGTCCGCGAGCCGCTCGGCGCGGGCGTCCACCTCGGCGTAGGTGAGCGATTCACCGGCGGCGACCACCGCGACCGCGTCCGGGGTCCGCGCCACCTGGGCCTCCACACGCGCGGTGATCGTGACGTCCGAGTCGGGGACCGCCGGATCGCTGAACTCCGCCAGTATCCGGCCGCGTTCGGCAGGCTCCAGGATGTCGAGCTGCGCCACCTTCACCTCGAGGGAGGCCGCCATCTGCCGCAGGATGCGCACGAGGCGGGCCGCGTGCCTTTCCGCTGTGCCGCGGTCGACAACGCCGGGCGTGTACTGGAGGACGAGCTGGAGGTCCGGGTCGACCGCCGCCGCCAGGCACAGGGGATAGTTGTTGCCCGCGAAGGGGCGGAAGCCGGTGAAGGTGATCCCGTCCGCGGCATCGCCGGCGGCGATGAGGCCCTCGCGGTCGACAGGGTACGACTCGAAGACGACCAGCGTGTCGAAGAGGGACTGCACGCCGACGGCCTGCTGGATGTCGGCGAGCCCGTAGTACTGGTGCTCCGTGAGGGCGGCCTGCCGGCTCTGCAGCCGGGTGAGGACCTCCGCGACCGTGTCGCCCGGCGCGTATGTGACCCGTACGGGGACGGTGTTGATGAACATCCCGACCATCGACTCGACGTCCGCCACCGCGGGCGGGCGCCCGGAGACGGTGGCTCCGAACGTCACGTCCTGACGGCCGGTGAGCCGGCCGAGCAGCAGGGCCCAGGCACCCTGGACCAGGGTGTTGACGGTGATGCCCAGGTCCAGGGCGCGCCGGGTGAGTTCGCGCGCCTCGTCGGTCGGGAGCGCGATGTCGACCTGGTCCCGGCCTTCGCCGTGCGCGTCCGCGGCGCCGGGAAGGAGCTGGGTCGGTCCCTCGACCCCGTGGAGCTCGGCCGCCCACGCCCGTGCCGCCTCGTCCTTGTCCTGCCGCGCGAGCCAGAGGAGGAAGTCGTCGCAGTCGCGGGTCGCGGGCAGACCAGCCGGGTCGCCGTCGGAGGCGTAGAGCAGCAGCAGGTCCCGCATCAGCAAGGGCGTGGACCAGCCGTCGAACAGCGTGTGGTGGGCGGTCAGCACGAGTTCGGGCCGGTCGGGCCCGAGGACGGCCAGGGCCATCCGGAAGAGCGGCGGGGTACCTGTGTCGAAGTGGGCGGCCCGGTCCTCCTCGAGGAACCGCTCGAACGCCTCGGTCTGCTCCGCCTCGTCAGCCGCACTCAGATCGAGGTACCGCCATGGCAGGACCACCTTCTCCGGCACCACCTGCACGATGTCTCCGTCCGCCCGGCCGACGAACGCCGCGCGGAGGCTGGCATAACGCCCCACTAGCGCCTGCCCGGCCCGGCGCATCCGCTCCGGATCGACCGCTCCGGACAGCCGGAAGACCAGCTGGACGTGGTAGGGGTCGTGGGATGCCCCGGCCAGCATCGTGTGGAAAAGGATGCCGGACTGCGCCGGAGTGGCCGGCCACACCTTGGCCACCCTGCCGAAGCGGGACTCCCAGACATCGATCTCCTCCTGGTGCACCTCGACCAGCGGCGCGTCGCTCGGGGTCAGCCCGCCGGCGCCGGGGCCGGCCGCGTGCCGGGCCAGGCCGGTCAGCGCTTCCACCCACAACCCGGCCAGCTCGCCCGTCTCCTCGCGGGACAGCACACCTGTCGGGAAGCCGAAGTAGGCGGTCAGCTCGTCCTCCCCCGCGGCGGTGGCCGTGGTCACCGCGTTGATCTCCAGCGCCGACAGCACCGGCATGTCGCCGTCCGGCGCGGCGATCAGGTCCCGGTGCGTGGTGTCCGGTGCCCAGCCCTCGCCCCGCAGG
>NZ_JAVRFH010000149.1:0-3772 GCF_031845825.1 Streptomyces lancefieldiae
GCCCGACCTGCGGCAGTCGCCTCGCGGCAATCGACAGCGACATCTCAGAGGTCGGCATCAACGTCACCGCTCTCGACGACACCAGCGGCCCAGACCTCGTGCCGATCCACGCGTCCTTCCGCGACAACGCCGTGCACTGGCTTCCGCCCGTTCCGGAAACCGAGCACAACACGGCTCGATAACCGCCGCCCACTGATCGGCAAAGTCACCCGCTCCCCAGAGCGGCCCAACTTGACCAGCGTCGTCGCGTACCGCCCCGCGCCCCCTGGCAGGACACCGAGATCGTGCACTCCGCGAACTCCGCTCCCCCGCTCGCACCCCGGACACCCCACATCCGCGAAGTCCCCGGAGGATCCAGCGCCGAGCGCAGCGACTCCCAGCCCATGGCCGCGGCCAAGTTCACCGAGGGGACCGGCCCTCCCCGGCACGGCTCTACCTCGCGGCGCCCGCGCGGCGGCGTCCCGCGCCGTCCGGAGTCCTGACGGCTCCGCTACCTCGAGTTCCTCCAACCACAGCAGAGGGGTAGCACGATCGCCAGGCCCACCAGGAAGAGGGCGGGTCTCTCGGTCAGCGTCGCCCGGCCGGTGGGCCCAGGCCGACACGCGATGTCGGTGCCCTGTGGTGGAGTTGCCGCCTGGCCTGTGATGTCAACTCGCGAAGGAGTACCGATGGTTGAGAGCAAGACGCATGGCGGCGAACGGCTGGAGGACGGCGATACGCCTGCCGACTTAACCCAGCGCACCGCGGTCTCGGACGGAGGGCCGGACCCTGACCTCCTGCTGGACTCCCCGGATCCGGGCCGCCATCCAGCCGGGCTGGAACGATGGGTCTCACGCGAGGAACTGCGTGGTGGCGTGCTGATCGGCGCGGCAGTGGCCGCCCTCGCAGCGGTGGTCGGATTCGGGATCTGGTTGGGAGCCTGGCTGAACGAGCACTGGGGGATCTATGCCGTCGTGCCGCAGGTGGTGTTCATGCTGCTGGCCGTCTGGGGCCTGGCCGGCGACCAGCGGCGCCGGTGGGAGGAGCGGCGGGCCCGGGGCGTGCGGCTGTCGTTGGAGGAGATCGACGCTCTGCATCACCGCGAGTTCGAGTTCGCGGTGCGGGATCTGATGCGCCGTGACGGCTTCGAAGCCGAGCGGGTCGGCGGAGCGCACGATGACGTCTGCGACGTCCGCGGTGTCGACCCAGATGGCCGGATCTGGGTCGTTCAGTGCAAGCACAAGCGGGACGGCTGGGAGGGCAAGGCCATCGGGGTGGAGGTCTTACAGCGGCTCAACGGCACGGCGCTAACCGTCCACGGGGCCCGGTTCGCGGTCATCGTCACCAACGGCCGGTTCACCCTGCCGGCGGTGGAGCGGAGCGAGACATACGGCGTCCACCTGATCGACCGGGGCCGACTGGAGCTGTGGGCCGCCGAGGGCCGGCCGCTGTGGAAACTGCTGGAAGGGGTCAAGCCCGCCCGGCGGCTGCCGGGACAGCGGCGCCGGCGGCGGCCGGGGTCTGCCCGGGCCGCCGCCGGGGTGCCCGCCTTGGCCCGTCAAGGCCGGCCGAGGGCCCGGTAGATCCACCCGGCGGCGCGCCAGTCGTCGGCGGTGAGGGTGCCGCGGGCGTCGATCACCTTCGGGTTCGCGACGCGGGAGGAGAGGCGGGCGGGGTCGATGTGCCGGTAGGCGGGCCACTCGGTCAGGTGCAGCAGCAGGTCGGCGTCCTGCGCGGCGGGGATCGGGTCGTCGGCGTAGTCGAGGGCGGGGTGGAGCTTGCGGGCGTTGTCGCGGGCCTTGGGGTCGGTGACGGTGACCGAGGCGCCGAGGTCGTGCAGGGCCTGGGCGACGGCGAGGGCGGGCGAGTCTCGGATGTCGTCGGTCTCGGGCTTGAAGGCCGCGCCCCAGACGGTGATCCGCTTGCCCCGCACGTCGCCGCCGAGCTCCTGGCGGGCGAGGGTGACGATGCGCTCACGGCGGCGGGCGTTGACGGCGTCGGCTTCGCGCAGGATCCCGGCGGCCGGGCCGGCGTCGAGCTCGTCGGCGCGGGCGATGAAGCCTCGCAGGTCGTGGGGCAGGCAGCCGCCGCCGAACCCGAGCCCGGGGCGCATGCCGCGGCGGCCGATGCGGTGGTCGGGGCCGAGGGCGAGCTCGGCGACGTTGGCGCCGGAGGCTTCGCAGACCTCGGCCATCGCGTTGACGAAGGAGATCTTGGTGGCGAGGAAGGAATTCGAGGCGCCCTTGGCGAGCTCGGCGGTGGCCCAGTCGGTGACGATCGTCGGCGTGCCGACGTCGATGATCTTCTCGAACGCCTCCCTCAGCGCGGTCTCGGCGCGGGAGCGGCCGGGGCCGAAGCCGAGGACGAGCCGGTCGGGGCGCAGGGTGTGGACCTTGTCGATGTCGGAGTCCATGCCGAGGACCTAGTGGCCGAGTTCGGCCATGCAGGCCGCGTGGGTGGCGCCGAGGGCGGGGTCGTCCCTTCGGGTGGGGCCGCCCTGGCCCCACCCGCGCCCTGGTCGGTGGGGCGTTCAGGAGGGCCGGGCGGCCAGGTGGCGGTGGATCCCGGCCCGGATGAACGGCGGGATCGTGAGGATGTCGAGGTGTTCGGGAGCGAAGAACTGGAGTTTGACGCCTTCGGCGAGCGGCAGTTGCGTCTCGTCGCCGTCCCAGCAGGCGGCGAAGAACGTGATCAGCTGCCCGGAGCCGTGCTCGTCGCGGATCTCGAACAGCTCGGTGAGATCCCAGGGTTCGAGGCCGGCTTCCTCGTCGAGCTCGCGGACGATGGCGGCGGCCGGGGCTTCGCCAGCGTCGCAGCCGCCGCCCAGCAGGCTCCAGTGGTTTGGCCAGGCGATGACGCCGGGCAGGTCGTCGCGCAGGTGCATCAGCAGCTCGCCGCGGCGGTTGGTGATAATGGCGACGGCTCCGCGGGCGGTGGCCGGCCTCTGGACGTCGGTGGTGTCGGAGTGCATGCCGACACGGTAGTGACGAGGGGGGTCGTCATGCGGCCGCCCTGAGGGTCTGGTCGGCGCGGACGCCGACGAGGTGTTCCGCGACCTGAAGAACCCCAAGACCGCCCTCGCCTGGAACCAACAGGCCGCCGCCATGCCGTCCGGGGTGTTCACCCGCTCCGTCGGCATGCGGCTTGCCATCGTCGGCACCGCCCACCTCCAGGCCCGCGACCTCGACCACGGACTCGACCTCGGCAACCGGTCCGTCGACATCCTCGCCCGCGTACAGTCCAGCCGCGCCAAAGACTACGTGCGCGAGTTCACCGACGCCCTCGCCCCGTGGCGCCGGGAGCCGGCCGTCCGCGACTTCCTCCACCGCGCCCGCACCGAACTGAGCACGCTGCCTGAACTGGCATCCGCGCCCGGGTAGATCCCCGCAGGCCGACTGAACCGCACCCGCACGGGATGGGCGCGGTGGCCGCCGCTGGTGCTCCTACTGCGCCCGTTGGAACCGGGAGACCTCCACAGCCCACTGCGCCACCGCTTCAAGGTTTCCCCGCGGCGCCAGCCGGCCGGCAGCAGCCGCTATCCGGGGGTAGGCCGGATGCATGTCGTGATCGGCCCCGGTGACCAGCGCGGACAGCAACGGCGCGGTTCCCGCGCGGCTCCGGTCCACCTGGATGAGCACCGCAGTCTGCTGGCTCCTCTCGAGGGCTGGCAGACCTGGCGGGAGCTGGGCGCGAATCTGCGTCCAGGTGAGCGTCGTGCCGGTCGCTGCCGCCTTCTGCAGGGTGCTCTTGACCGCGGCGGCCAGAGGGTCGAGCTTCACCCGCGCGGGGCTCT
>NZ_JAVRFH010000014.1:0-181537 GCF_031845825.1 Streptomyces lancefieldiae
ACCAGCAACACCGAACGCACCGCAGCCCTGACAGACTTCCTGCACACCTACAACCACCACCGCTGCCACACCGCACTCGGCGGCAAGCCACCCATCAGCCGTGTGAACAACGCTGCGGGTCAATACACCTAGGCTGACCGAATGCTCAGCCCAGAAGGCCCCACCCTGCGCGAACTCGCCGTCCAGGCGCTGTCGTCGGTCGAGCGCGGCTACGACCTGCTCGCCCCGAAGTTCGACCACACCCCGTACCGGACGTCGGACCGGGTGCTCGACGCCGTGGCCTCGGCACTGGCGTCGATGGGGCCGTTCGACGCCGGGCTCGACCTGTGCTGCGGCACCGGCGCGGGCGTGGACGTGCTGTCCCGGGTCTGCCGGGAGAGCGTGACGGGTGTCGACTTCAGCGCGGGCATGCTGGCCGTCGCGCGCGAACGCGTCGAGCCCCAGGGCCCGGCGGTCTCCTGGGTACGCGCGGACGCCCGCGCCCTGCCGTTCGGTCCGGTGTTCGACCTGGTGGTGAGCTTCGGGGCGTTCGGGCACTTCCTGCCCCGCGAGCTGCCGGGCCTGTTCGACCAGGTGCGCTCCGTGCTGCGGCCGGGCGGCCGCTTCGCCTTCCCCGTCGTCGCGCCGCCCCGACCCGGCTCCCCGGGGTACTGGACGCTGCTGGGCTTCGACGCCGCGATGCGGGTGCGCAACGCGCTGTGGCGGCCGCCGTTCGTCATGTACTACCGGACGTTCCGGCTGGGTGACGTGGGGCGTGGGCTGGCGCGCGCCGGTTTCCGTACGGACCTGTACGCCCTGCCGGAGTTCGGGCGCCGTCCCGACGGCAGCCCGCGCGTCCGGCTGGTGGTGGCGGGGCGCCTGCCGTAGGCGCTGTGGTCGCCTTCCCGTCTGCCGAGCGACGCCCGGCGCGCGCTCGGAGCCGGGCCACCCTCGGCAGAGCCCCGCGCGTACCCCCGTTCAGTGCGCCGCGGGCTGCGTGAACTCGTAGACCAGCGCGTCCTGTCGGGCGTCCACGAGGAGGTCCGTGATCTCCAGCGGCCGCGTGTACTGGTCGTGCACCCGCCGGACGACCCGGACCGACGGTGTGTCCGCGAGCCGGGTGATCGTGTCGCGGTGATGCAGCGTCAGGCCCGCCCTGCGCATCCAGTCGTAGGCCCGCCGGAGCTGCGCCGAGGCGGCGCCGTCGGCGCGCCCGCGGTACCGGGCGAGCTCCTCGACCTCGGCGAGCGCCACCGCGGAGAACGAGGTCACGGCCGTCCGCCGGCCGCTTCCGTCGGCGGTCGCGGACGCGTAACGGTGCACCAGGGTCGGCCGGCCCGGCGCCAGCCCCAGCGCCGCGGCGTGCTCCGGCGGCGGCGCCTCCCAGGCGACGGTCGCCCGGTCGCCGGTGCGGGGCTCCGCCGGGCGGGCACCGACCGGGAAGGTCAGGGAGGCCGGGCTCTGGGCCGGTGCCCCGGGAAGGGTGGCGTGGCTGCCCCGCCGGTCGGTGGCGAGGAGGCCGTCCCGGCGCAGCACCTCCAGGGCCTGCCGAACGGTCTCGCGGCTCGCCCCGAAGTGCTGGGCCAGCCGGCGCTCGCCCGGCAGTCGTTCGCCGGGCGGGACGGTTCCGTCGCGCAGCTCGCCGAGCAGTTGTGCCGCCACCCGCCAGTACAGGGGCTGTCCGTCGGCGTGGGGGTGGTCGTGCGGGGTGGTGGTGCGGGCCATGCCGCGCCCTCCTGTTGGTGACGTACGGTAGCCGCGCGGGCTCGGTGCGCCACCAGGATTATCATTGGTCTAAACCACGAGGGAAGAGTGGCCCGCCGGTTCGGCCGAAACACCCCTGCGCCTCCGTAGCCGTCCACCGGTCCGGCGCCGTCCGCAAGACGCTCACCAGGCGCTCACAACACGCTGTACAGGGCGTCCACCAGCGCCGTCTTCCGCGGGTCGTCGGCGATGTGCGGCCCCATCCGGTTCATCACGTAGCCGAGCGACACCCCGGCCTCCGGATCCGCCAGCCCGCAGGAGCCGCCGAAGCCGTCGTGTCCGAAAGCGCGCGGGTTGGGGCCGTAGGAGCCGTTGGGGCCGCTGAGCCACAGCCCGAGACCGGCCTCGGTCTCGTGCGCGAACCCGGCGCCGAGGACGAGGTCGCGGCAGGGCCCCTGCCCCTCGCGCACCCGCTCGGCGGCCTCGGGGGAGAGCACGCGCCGGCCGCCGTACGACCCCCGGCCCGCGAGGATCCCGTACAGCGCGGCGACGGCCCGCGCGGTGCCGTGCCCGTTCGCCGCCGGGATCTCGGCGGCCCGCCAGGCGGCACTGTTGGCCTCCGTGGCGCCCACCGGGGGATTGGCGAGGGCGGCCAGCGCCGCGGGCGGCAACCGGTCGAGACCCGCGGCCCGTTCGCCGTCGGAGCCGACGCGCGGATGCACCAGCTCGGCCGCCCGGCCCGACTCCTCTTCGGGCAGGCCGACGGTGAAGTCGATTCCTAGCGGCCCGGTCACCTCCCGCTCCAGAAAGGCGCCGGGCAGCAGCCCCGACACCCGCCGCACGATCTCCCCGACCAGGAAGCCGTAGGTGATCGCGTGATAGCCGGACCTGGTACCCGGCTCCCACCAGGGCTCCATCGCCGCGAGCCGTTCGGTCGTCAGCCGCCAGTCGTACAGTTGCGCCGCCGAGTGCGGCTCCCGCAGGCCGCAGAGGCCGGCCCGGTGCGAGAGCAGATGCCGTACGAGCACCTTCTCCTTGTCCGCCGCGGCGAACTCGGGCCAGTACACGGCAACCGGTGCGTCGAGGTCGAGCAGTCCGCGGTCGGCGAGGACATGGGCGCACAGGGCCGTCGGGCCCTTGGAAGTCGACCACACGTTGACCAGCGTGTCCCGCTCCCACGGCCGGACGCGTGCCGCGTCCGCCCATCCGCCCCACAGGTCCACCACCGTCGTGCCGTCGACGGTGACGGTCACCGCGGCGCCCAGTTCTCCGCGGTTTCGGAAGTTCTCCTCGAACGCCGTACGCACCGCGGCGAAGCGGGTGTCGCAGTGGCCGTGAACCTGTGCCTCGTGCTTCGCCATGGGCCCTCCGTCGTACGCCGGCAGCCGGGCCGCGACGGTGCGGCCCGGCTGTCCGAACATACCGACTGGTCGGACCGGAGGGAAGCCCGTCGGGGTGACCGAGGGGGCCGGCGGGACGGTCGGCCCGCCGCACTCAGAGGTACGAGCGCAGCCAGCGCAGCTTGGCCGCCTCCTGGAAGGGCCCGCCGCCCTCGTGGTCGTTGAAGTCGTACACCTCGATCGCCTTGTCGTCGTGCGCCCAGGCGTTGAACGCCGCGAAGACGGTCGACGGCGGGCAGGTCTGGTCCTCCAGGGCCGCCGAGAACAGGGCGGGCGCCCGGCCGCGCGCCGCGAAGTGCACGCCGTCGAAGTAGGACAGCGTGCGCAGCGCGTCCTCGGTGCGGCCGCGGTGCGTCTTCAGGTACAGGCCGATCTCCCGGTAGGGGTGCCGGTCGGTGAGCTTGGTCGCGCGCGGGAAGTCGCAGAGGAACGGTACGTCCGGTGCGACGGCCGTCAGGTCCGGGACCAGGCCGCCGACGGCGATCGTGATGCCACCGCCCTGGCTCCCGCCGAGGGCGACCGTGCGCGTGGGGTCGGTCAGCGGGTGCGAGCGGGCCGCCTCCACGGCGCGCACGGCGTCGGTGAAGACACGGCGGTAGTAGTAGTGCTCGGGGGCGTCCAGGCCGCGGGTCATGAAGCCCGGGTACGCGGGCGTACCGCCGACCGGGTCCGCGGTCCCGCCACCGCCGCCCCAGGCGCTGCCCTGGCCGCGGGTGTCCATCACGAAGTGCGCCCGGCCCGTGGACGCCCACAGCAGGTGCTCGTGCGGCAGTCCGCGCCCGCCGCCGTAGCCGACGAACTCCACGAGCAGCGGCAACGGCTCCTCGGCCGCGGCGGGCAGCCTCAGCCAGCCCTTCACCGGGTGACCGCCGAACCCGGCGAACGTCACGTCGTACACACGCACCGTGGACAGCCCGGTGTCGACCGGTTCGAAGCGGGCGTCCAGATCGTGCGCGCGGGCCTCCTCGAGCGTCTTGTTCCAGAACGCGTCGAAGTCCTCGGGCTCGGCCGACGCACTGCGGTACGCGCGGAGTTCGTCGAGCGGAAGGTCGAACAGGGCCATCGAGAACCGCCTTTGCGGAGGGGACAGTGCCGGACCGTACGGGTGATCACACCGTACGTGAATGGTCGGAGGACTCGCCAGATCCCCACCGGGTGCGGCTGGGGGTTCGGGCGTGGTTCTCGGCGGCGTTCGATCCGTCGAACCGCAGGTCAGGATGGTGGGTCCGCTCCTCGTACGCGGACGCGGGAGGCAATGGCCCGTCATGGGCCAGGGCCAGGTGGTCGGGTCACCGGCACCGCTGTCACGCCCGGCGGTGCGTCCAGTGCGGCTCGGTGAGGGCCCAGTCGCGGTCCCACTCGGCCATCCGGCGCCACAGGGCCATCCTGCGTACGGCGCAGTGTGCGAGGAGGACGGGCAGCGCCGCCCCGAACGTGGTGAAGGCGCCGATGGTGACGCTGTGCTGCCACACCATGGAGTCGCCCGCGGGCGGCGGCACGCTCCGGCCATGGGGATCCAGCCACACGTCGACCCTGTCACCGTGCCGGGTGCCGGCCGGGACCCGGGCGGTGGTGCTCCACTCGGCGCCGTCCGGCGTGCTCCAGTGGACGGTCGCGCGGTACGAGTGCTGCGGATTGCCCTGGACCGACGGCATTGTTCCGGGGGCTCCGCCGACCACCTCGGCGCGGACGTGGTGGCGCTCGGCACGCTGTTCCGCCACGACCGCCTGTGCCTGGCCGTGGCTCCACCAGGCCGTGGCGGCGCCCAGCAGCGGTGCTCCCAGGAAGAGCAGGAGGGCGACCGCCAGTACCGTCCACGCCTCCACGACGTCCGACCGGCGTCGCAGCGGATTGCGCCGCCAGCGCCAGCCGCGTACCCGGGTTCGCATGTCGACCTCCTCGCGATCACCGCGACCGGAGGGTCGGACGGACGGCCGTACGGGGTCGGGGGCCGCCGTGTCTCCGCGTCGCGCCACGCGTGCGAGTGCTCGCACAGGTCTGGTACCCCGCCCGGCGGGCCTCGCCACCGTGTCGTCCGTCCCGAAATGGTCGTCCACCCCGAAACACCGGAGACGACCACCTCGCGCCGCGGGACAGGTGCCCGGCGGGCGCCGGGGAAACCCGGCCCGGGCACCGGCGGGGCCCGGGCCGCCAGGGCGTCGAACAGCCGCGGGTGCGGAGAGGCGGGGCCGCTGTCGCCTCCGGCGGACGAGATGGCGGACGGCCGGGGGCGACGGCGGTGGGGCGGCGGGGGCAGGGGCGTCGTGCGTGGTCGCCCGGGTCCGTGACGCGGGAGCTCTGCACCGGCCCGGTCGAGAGGCCGGCCGGCGACGGCGGGGGCTCGCGGGGGCCCGGCCGTGCGTTCGCGGAGCGGTTCGGCGGCGCCGCCCGCCGGGGTGGTCAGCCGAAGCGTTCGATCCGGATGCGGTGCACCGGCTGACCGGCCGCCACGAGCAGCCGAGAGGCATGTTCCGCGAAGGAGTTGGAGCCGCACACATAGGCCTCCCAGCCCCCGGCGGGCGGCGCGGACAGGAACGGTGCCAGGTGCGCGGCCGTCATCCGGCCCACGGGCGTCCCGTCCGGCGCGCTCCGGGTGAACACCGGCGTCGTCTCCGCGCCGAACTCGCGCGCGTAGATCAACTCCTCGGGACTGCGCGCGGACACCAGCAGCCGCAGCGGCACCGACAGCCCCAGCGCCCGGTGGTGCCGCACCATCGACATCAGCGGAACGACGCCGGAACCCGCGCCCAGCAGCAGGGCGGGCCGGTCGCCCGGCCAGGCGAAGAAGCCGCTCAGCGGGCCGCGCACCTCGATCCGGTCGCCGGGCCGGGCGACCGTGTGGAACCAGCCGGACACCTCGCCGTCCGCGACATGGTCGAGGGTCAGCTCGATGTGCCCGGAGTCGTCCGGCGCGGAGGCCAGCGAGTAGTGGCGCTGGGCCACGTACCCGTCCTCGGCGGTCAGCCGCAGCATCAGGTGCTGGCCGGGCAGGTGGCCCGCCCAGTCGGGCACCGCGAACCGGAAGGTGGAGGCGCGGGGCGTCTCCCGGCGGATCTCGGTGAGCGTGGCGGTCTGCCACGCTCCGGCCACCTGCCCGTCCACCTCGATGCGCCCGGGCACGGCGAACCGCGTCGGGGGAGTGAAGGCCGCTGCCGTGTGCGTCGCTGTCTCAGTCACCGGAGTACCGCTGCTCCTGCCAGGGGTTGCCGCGCGCGTGGTAGCCGTTGCGTTCCCAGAAGCCCGGCTCGTCGTGGTCGAGGAGCTCCAGGCCCGCGATCCACTTGACGCTCTTCCAGAAGTACAGGTGCGGCACCACCAGCCGCGCCGGACCGCCGTGTTCGGGGGCGAGGGGCTGCCCGTCGTACTCCCGCACGATCCAGGCGCGCCCGCCGGTCAGGTCCGCGAGCGGCAGGCCCGCGGTGTAGCCGGTGTGCGCGTACGCGACGGCGTGCGTGGCGGACGGCAGCGGACCCACCGCGTCCAGGAAGGCGTCCAGGGACACGCCCCCGAACCGCACCCCGAACTTCGACCAGCCGGTCACGCAGTGGATGTCGCCCGCGTACGCCGATGCCGGGAGCCGGTGGGCCTCGGCCCAGTCCCAGGTGCGGGGCTCGGCCACCAGCCCGCCCACGCGGAAGGTCCAGTCGGCGGGCGACAGGTCGGGCGTGACCTCGGCGGACAGCACGGGCCAGTCCTCGCCGGCGTCGTACTGGCCGGGCGGCAGCCCCGGCCGGGCGGCGCGGGGGCGCCCGGTGAAGCCTCGTGTGGTGTTCATGCGATGGGGCCTTTCGGGCCGCCGCGGAGAGGATGCCCGCGGGCGGCGTGATCAGTGCGTACGCGGTCAACCGTACGTGCCCCGCGCGCCGGCCGCGGACCCCCGACCGGCTCAGGCCTCGCCGGGTTCCGCTCCCGACCACGCGATGTACCGCTCCAGATACGCGGCGAAGCGGATCAGGTCCTCCTCGGGCCAGTCCGCGAGCCGCTCCCGGAACGCCGTCCGGCGGCTCCCGGTGACCTGGGCCAGGACGCGTCGCCCGGCCTCCGTCAGGTGCAGGACCTGGACGCGGTGGTTCTCGGGGTCGACGCGCCGCTCGACGAGCTCGGCCCGCTCCAGGGCGGCCACCTGGCGGCTGACGGTGGACTTGTCCAGGGCGTAGTGGGCGGCCAGGTCGGTGGCCCGGCAGCCGCCCCGCTCCGCCAGGTGTCCGAGCAGCGTGTACGACACCAGGGACAGCTCCGGGTGCGTGCGTCCCGCCGAGGCGCGGGCGCGGCGGGCGAAGGCCGTCATCTCGCGCTGGATGGTCTCCACGGCCGCCTCCGGCGACGAGCCGCCGGAGGTGACGGTCCTCTCATCGGGCATCTCGGCTGTCGTCACGGGTCCTCCTCCACCGGTGGTTGTGTAGCGCAACTTGAAGCAAGGGTTGTATATGCCAGCCATTTGGGAACGGCGCCGGCTTCGTCGAGGGCGCTTGCAGCCTGCTGTACTTCGAGGGCGACGGACTCGGCCGCGGCGTCTGGACGCTGGTCGCCTGGCTGCTGCTCGGCCTCGTCGCGACGGCGGCCGCCGCCCTCCGCGAGCGTGCCGCGGAGCCCGCCCCGGTCACCGCCCCCGGGCACGCGAGGCCGGACGAGCGGAAGGCCGTGTCCGGGGCCGAGCCGGAAGCGGAGGAGGAGGCCGAGGAGAGCGTCGGCGTCTGATCGTTGGGGTAGTGTGACCGTCGGCCGCGGACAGTCCCGGCCGACGGACGCCTGGGAGGTGAGACCCATTACCGCTGTGTCGGCCCGGGTGCTCTCACCTCACGGCAGTGCGGTCCCCGGCAACGGGTGACCATGAGAGCGCCCTTCGGTTCCCGAAAGGCTCTCGGCTTCCATGCCCGTACCGTTCCACGAGTCCCCCTCGCCCTCCCGTCTGTCCTCGCGGTCCTCTTCTCCGTCTTCTCCGTCTCCTGACTCCGTCGTGGCCGCGCTCCGCGCCGCGGGCTGTGTCTTCGCCGAGGACGAGGCGGCACTTCTCCTCGCCGCCGCCCGCACCGCCGAGGAGCTGACCGCCCTGGTGGACCGGCGCGTCAGCGGTCTGCCCCTCGAACTCGTCCTGGGCTGGGCCGAGTTCCACGGCCTGCGCATCGCCGTGGCCCCCGGTGTCTTCGTCCCCCGCCGTCGCACCGAGTTCCTGGTGGCCGAGGCCCTCGCCCACGCGCCGGACGCGGCCGTCGTCGTGGACCTGTGCTGCGGCTCCGGCGCCGTCGGCGCGGCCCTGGCCGCCGCGCTCGACCGGCCCGAGGTGCACGCCGTGGACGTCGACCCGGCAGCCGTGCGCTGCGCCCGCGGCAACCTCGCGGACGCCGGCGGGCGGGTGTACGCCGGGGACCTGTTCGACGCACTGCCCGACGCGCTGCGCGGCCGGGTGGACATCCTCGCGGCCAACGTGCCGTACGTCCCGACCGGCGAAGTCGCCCTGCTGCCCGCCGAGGCCCGTGACCACGAGCCGCTGGTCGCCCTCGACGGCGGCACCGACGGCCTCGACGTGCTGCGCAGGGTCGCCGCCGAGGCGTCCCGCTGGCTCGCGCCCGGCGGCTGCCTGCTGGTCGAGACGAGCGAACGCCAGGCGCCGGCGGCCGTCGACGCCTTCGACCGCGGCGGCCTGACGACCCGCCTCGCCGTCTGCGAGGAGCTGTACGCGCACGTGGTGATCGGCGTCAGGGACTGACCGCACCCCGGTGCGTCACGACGGCGGCGTGGCCCGGGCGATGAGCAGGGCCACGTCGTCGGAGTTCTCCGGCTCGTGCAGGGTGCGCAGGAGCAGGTCGCAGACCTCCTCCAGGGGGCGGTCGGGTCCCTCCAGCACGGCCAGGAGGGCGTCCAGCCGCTCGTCGAGCGGATGCCGGCGCGTCTCCACGAGACCGTCCGTGTAGAACACCAGCCGGTCGCCCGGGTCCAGGTCGACGGTGGTGGTGGAGAAGGCGACGCCGCCCACCCCCAGCGGCACCCCGGTGGGCAGGTTCAGCAGCTCCGGCGGACGGCCGGCGCGTAGGCGGACCGGGGGCAGGTGCCCGGCGTTGCCGATCCGGCACTGCCGTCGGTGCGGGTCGTGGACGGCGTAGACGCAGGTGGCGATGGCCTGGTCCAGACCGGCCGTGGTCCGGTCGAGGTGCTCCAGCAGGAGCGCGGGGTCGAGTTCGAGGGCGGCCAGGGTGTTCGTCGCGGTCCGCAGCCGGCCCATGGAGGCCGCCGCCACGATGCCGCTGCCCATCACGTCGCCCACCACGAGCGCGGTCTTGCAGCCCTCGAGCGGGATCACGTCGAACCAGTCGCCGCCGATCTCGCTGGTGGCCTCGGCGGGCTGGTAGCGGGAGGCGACCTCCAGCCCGCCCGTCACCGGCGGATGGCTGGGCAGCAGACTGCGCTGGAGGGTGAGGGCGGAGTTGCGGGCGCTCTGGTACCAGCGGGCGTTGTCGATCTGCAGCGCCGCACGGGCGGCCAGCTCCCTGGCCAGCAGCAGGTCGTTCTCGTCGAACGGGAGGGGATTGCCGATCCGTTTGAGGTCCAGGGCGCCGAGCACCTCACCCCGCGCGATCAGCGGCACGGCCAGGTAGGACCGCACCCCCGCCCGGCGCAGCAGCTCGGCCGCCTCCGGCGAGCGGGCGATGCGGGGCACGTCCCCCTCCGTCACCCGCGCCACCATCACCGGCCGCCCGGTGCGCACGCACTCGGTGACCAGGCGGTCCGGGCCGTACCGGGCGACCTGCCCGGGCGGATCGACAGCGAGCAGGGCCTGAGGGGCGTCGTCGCCCGCCTGTACGGCCAGCGCACGGATCACCGCGGGCTCGGCCGGACCCAGGGCACTGCGCCGGCCCTGCACCACGGACTCCAGCAGATCCACGGCCGCGATGTCGGCGAGGTCCGGCACGGCCACGTCGGCCAGTTCGTGCGCCGTACGGTCCAGCTCCAGCGTGGTGCCGATCCGCGCGGACGCGTCCGCCACGGCGGCGAGCCGGCGCCGGGCGGCCTCGGCCTCCACGCCCGCCCGGTACTGCTCGGTGACGTCCATGACCGAGGTGGCCACGCCCAGTACGGTGCCGACGGCGTCCTCCAGCCGGTACAGCGAGACGGACCAGGTGCGGTCCTCGTCCGGGGCGGCGGGGGTCCGTCCGGTCGCGGACTGGTCGAGGACGGGCCGTCCCGTCTCCAGCACCCGGCACGCCGCCGCCTCCACGGCGTCGAGGTCCACCCGCGGCAGCACCTCCCGGAGTGTGCGGCCCACGAGGTCCTCGGCAGGGATGCCGTTGATCCGCTCCAGGGACGGGTTGACCGAGACGTACCGCAGACTCGTGTCCAGGACGGCCAGCCCGATCGGGGACTGCTGGATCACCCGCGTGGACAGCGCCACGTCCCACTCCAGCCGGCGTACGGTCGACTGGTCGGCCGCCAGCCCCAGCGCGTAGACGTCCCCCCGGTCGTCCAGCAGGCGCATGTTGCGGAACTCCACGAGCCGGGTGTCGCCGTCCTTGCGGCGGATGGGGAACGCCCCGGCCCAGCTCCGGCCGGTCTTCATGACCTCGGCGAACAGCTTCACGACCAGGTCGAGATGCTGCTCGTGGACCATGATGCGGGCGGCGTACTGCCCCAGCGCCTCCTGTGCGGAGTACCCGAACAACTCCTCGGCCTGAGGGCTCCACAGCACGATCCGCCCCTCGGCGTCCAGCACCACCGAGGCCACGTTCAGCACGTCGAGCAGCCCGCTGGGCCGCAGCGGTCCGCGCCGCGACGACGCGTCGCCCTCGAACCCGGCAGACCCGGCTGCACTCATCCCACGCCCCGCCTTCGCCGTTCCGCGCGGCACGCCCTTTTGCTGCCGACTCCTTTGTTCCCACGCGTTCACCGCGTACAGGGCCGCTTCCCCCGAGGCCTCGGCCGTCTCCCTCCAGCATCCCCCGGTACGGCGGTGACCGCTCCACGGAGCGCGGCTCCCGGTGGTGCGGAATTTGGTCTGTACATGCCTTCCCGGTCCCGCCAGACTGTGCGCCGAGAGCCCACCGCCCCGCTCACCCCCACCGAGGAGCCCTCATGCCCCTGCGTGCCCGGCAACGTTGTCACGCCGCCGTCCTGACCGGACTCGCCGCCCTCGCCCTCTGCCTGGCGGGCCCGGCCGCGGCGGCGGCCCCCGCCGCCGGCACCTGGACCGAGGTGGGCTCCGACCGGGCCGACCCGCTGACCGAGAGCCAGGGCCTGGCCTCGGTCGAGGTCCCGGCCGGCAGCCCCAACCGCTACACCGGCATCGGCACCATCCCGCTGGGCCTGAGCAGTCGCGGCTGGAACCACGTCGGCGACCCCGACACCTCCTACGACGGCCACTACGTCGAGCCGTACCAGCGGGACGACGGGAACACGAAGATGTTCCGCGTGCAGGCACCGGACGGCCGCTGGTCGGAGTACGTGCACACGCTGAGCGCGGGGGAGGCGTTGAACAACTCCTGGTCCGCCGTGTCCCCGGACGGCCAGTGGATGCTCACCGGCGAGTGGGGCACCATGAACCGGTTGCTCGTCTTCCCCACCCCCGGCGTCAACCCGTCCACCTCGCCCGGGGCGAACCTCCCGCAGGCCGCCACCGTCCACCTGGACCGCGCCGTGCGGGACGTCCAGGGCTGCGACTTCCTCGACGCGACCACGCTGCTGTGCTCCTCCGACGACCCGGCGGGCACCCTCTTCGGCATCACCAAGCCGCTGCTGAGGATCGACCTGTCCGCCGCGCCGAACGGCACCGCGGACGTCACCGGCCACGTCACCGCCCTGCGTCAGCTTCCCCTGCGCAGCGCCTGCTCCGGCGGCTTCGAGGCGGAGGGCATCGACTACGACCGCCGTACCGGCACCCTGCGCGTCATCGTCGTGTCGCCGGGCTTCTGCGTGCTGACGGACAGCAAGACCTATCGCTTCATCCTCGGCTGAGGCGGCCACGCGCGGCCCGCGCCGGTAGTGCTTCGCCGGAGGTGGTGCTTTTCTGGGGTTATGGGTGCGGTCTCCAGGGGCGTCGCAGCGCCCGTGGTGCCGCACCGCGGCCACGAGAGGAGCGATTGCGATGGACCGTGAGCGACTGCATCCGGAGTCCGTGTCGGTGGAGCTGAGCGGGTGCAGCAAGGAGGACGCGCGGACCGTGTTCGAGGCCCTGTGCACGTGCTTCTCGTCCGACCGGCGCAGGGACGAGGTGCCTCGGCTCTACGACGACGTGCGTCCCACCGTGTGGCTCGGCACCTTCGACGTGGCCGAGTCCCAGGGCGCGTGCGACCCCGCCCGGCTCGCGGCGTCCGTGGAGGCCGACGTGCAGGGCGGCTACTGGGCGATCGAGCGCTTCCGCACCACCCTGGACTCCCTGTTCACCGTGCACGACCTGAGCACGGCCTCCGGGGATCAGGAGCGAGAACTGCACGTGCGACTGGAGAGCCACTGAGAGGCACTGAGAGCCACTGAGAGGCGCTGAGGGCCACTGACCGAGCCACTGACCGGAACCCGTCGTGGGCCCGCTGTGTGCGACGCCACCTTATGCAACTAGTTGCATAAAAGGGCGGCCGTCCTCTACAACAGAGGCACGACACCGCGCACGGAGGGCCCGATGAGCCGTTACCCCCACCTGCTGAGCCCGCTCGACCTGGGCTTCACCACCCTGCCCAACCGGGTCCTGATGGGCTCCATGCACGTCGGCCTGGAAGAGGCCGAGCGCGGCTTCGAGCGCATGGCCGCCTTCTACGCCGCCCGGGCACGCGGCGGAGTGGGTCTGATCGTCACCGGCGGCATCGCCCCCAACGACGAGGGCCGCCCCTACCCGGGCGGCGCCCGGCTCACCACCGAGGCGGAGGCCGAGCAGCACCGGGTCGTCACCGACGCCGTGCACCGCGAGGGCGGCCGGATCGCCCTGCAGATCCTGCACTTCGGCCGCTACGCCTACCACCAGGACCTGGTCGCCCCGAGCCCGCTCCAGGCGCCGATCAGCCCCCACGTGCCCCGCGAACTGACGGACGCCGAGGTCGAGCGCACCATCGACGACTACGCGCGCACCGCCCGCCTCGCCCGCGAGGCCGGGTACGACGGTGTCGAGATCATGGGCTCCGAGGGCTACCTGATCAACGAGTTCATCGCCGCGCGGACCAACCACCGCACCGACCGCTGGGGCGGCTCGTACGAGAACCGGATGCGCTTCCCCGTCGAGATCGTCCGCCGGGTGCGCGAGGCGGTCGGCGAGGACTTCATCCTGATCTACCGCCTGTCCATGCTCGACCTGGTGCCCGGCGGCTCCACCCTCGACGAGGTGACCACCCTCGCCAAGGCCGTGGAGGCCGCCGGAGCCACCCTCATCAACACCGGCATCGGCTGGCACGAGGCCCGCATCCCCACCATCGCCACCTCCGTGCCGCGCGGCGCCTACACCTGGGTGACCCGGCGGCTGATGGGCGAGGTGAAGGTCCCGCTCGTCACCACCAACCGCATCAACACCCCGGAACTCGCCGAGCAGTTGCTCGCCGACGGAACGGCCGACATGGTGTCGATGGCCCGCCCGATGCTCGCCGACCCCGACTTCGTGGCCAAGGCCGCGGCGGGCCGCCCCGAGGCCATCAACACCTGCATCGGCTGCAACCAGGCCTGCCTGGACCACACCTTCGGCGGCAAGCTCACCTCCTGCCTGGTGAACCCGCGCGCCTGCCACGAGACCGAGTTGGTCCTCGCCCCGACCCGGCTGCGCAGGCGCGTCGCGGTCGTCGGCGCCGGACCGGCCGGGCTGGCCTGTGCGGTGAGCGCAGCCGAACGCGGCCACGAGGTCACGCTGTTCGACGCCGCAAGCGAGATCGGCGGCCAGCTGGGCGTCGCCCGCAAGGTCCCCGGCAAGCAGGAGTTCGACGAGACGCTGCGCTACTTCCGTACACAACTGAAGGCACACGGCGTCGACGTACGCCTGAACACCAGGGTCGGAGCCGACGACCTCGCCGACTACGACGAGGTCGTCGTCGCCACCGGGGTCACCCCGCGCACCCCCGAGATCCCGGGCGTCGACCACCCGAGCGTCCTCGGCTACCTCGACGTCCTGCGTGACGGCGCCCCCGTCGGCGACCGGGTCGCGATCCTCGGCGCCGGCGGCATCGGCTTCGACGTCGCCGAATACCTCACCGACGGCGGCGACAAGGCCCACGAGGACCCCGAGACGTACTTCCGCCGCTGGGGCGTCGACATGGACTACCGCGCGCCCGGCGGCCTCGCCGCCCCCGAGCGCCCGGCGCCGCCGCGCACGGTGCACCTGCTCCAGCGCAAGACCTCCAAGGTCGGCGCCGGCCTGGGGAAGACCACCGGCTGGATCCACCGCACCGAGCTGAAGCACCGCGGCGTCACCATGGTCCCGGGCGTGCACTACGACCGGATCGACGACGCCGGGCTGCACGTCACGATCGGCGACGAGTCCACGGTGCTGGAGGTCGACACCATCGTCCTGTGCACGGGCCAGGAGCCGAGCCGGGGCCTGTACGACGACCTGGTCGCCGCCGGGCGCAGCGCGCACCTCATCGGCGGCGCCGACGTGGCCGCCGAGCTGGACGCCAAGCGTGCCATCAAGCAGGGCACCGAGCTGGCGGCGGCGCTGTAGCGGGAGGGCCGGCCGTCCCTAGGATGAGCGCATGTCACTCCCGCACGCGATCCTCACCGCCCTGGTCGAAAAGCCGTCGTCGGGGCTGGAGCTGACCCGCCGGTTCGACAAGTCGATCGGCTACTTCTGGTCGGCGACGCACCAGCAGATCTATCGCGAGCTGGGAAAGCTGGAGGCGGACGGCCTGATCCGCGCGCTGCCGGCGCCGCAGCCGGCCCGCGGGCAGAAGAAGTCCTACGAGGTCCTGCCCGCGGGCCGCGACGAACTGGCCCGCTGGACCGCCGCCGCGCAGGATCCCAAGCCGCTGCGGGACACGATGCTGCTGCGGCTGCGGGCCGCGGCGGTCGTCGGCGCCACCGGCATCGAGGCGGACCTCCGGCGCCATCTGGAGCTGCACGAGCGTCAGTTGGCCGAGTACGAGGAGATCGAGAAGCGGGACTTCCCGCCCGGGAGCGACAGTACCGAGGACCGGCTGCGGCACCTGGTGCTGCGCGCCGGCATCGACCTGGAGACCTTCTGGACCCGGTGGCTCAGGCACGCGCTCGCGGAGTTCGCCGAGTTGCCCGGTGACGGGTCGCCCTGACGGCGTCGTGGCGCCCCGGGGTGCCGCTCGGCCCCGGTGCATCCCTCGCGCCGCCGAGATCGGGACCGCCCGGGCGAGGCGTTCCCCGCCCCGGTACTCCACCGGACGGACGTCATCCGCCCGCGCCCGTGGTCACCTCCCGCTCCGCCGAGAAGCCGCCCCAGGTGCCGTCGGCCAGCCTGGCTCTGATCCGCACCCGGTGGGTCACGCCGGCCTCCTGCCCCGCGTAGAAGCTGTACTCGGCCCGGTCGCGCGGCGCGTCGCCGCCGTAGACGAGTGACGTCGCCGGGTGGCCGTCCAGGTGCACCTGGTACTCGGTGACCGCACCGTCCGTGCGCGGCGGGACCCAGGTGAGGTCGATGTAGTACGCCCCGTCGGCGCGGTGGGACGTCGCGTGCAGGGCGGTGGGCGCGGTGGCCCGGCCGTCGTCGGAGCCCGGGGTGGTGAGCCGGACGACGGCACTGGCGGGGGAGAGGTTGTCGGCGGCGTCCCGCGCCCGGACCGTGAAGGCGTAGCGGGTGCCCGCGCGCAGCCCCGTGACGACGGCCGCCGTCTGACCGCCACCGACGCTGTGCACCTTCGTGCCGCCCTGGTGGATGTCGTACGACACCACCCCGCGGTCGTCGCTCGCGGCGGACCAGGTGAGCTGGGCCGCCCGGGCGCCCGCAGCCCGGCCCCGGACGTTCTGTGGGCGCGTCGGGGCGGAGTCGTCGGCGACGGCGTCCGGGGTGGTCGCCCGGACCTCCTGGCTCTGCGGCCCGAGCCGGCCGTCGGCGTCGCGGGCGCGCACCGTGAAGGCGTAGGCCGTCGAGGGGCGCAACCGGGTGAGGTCCACCATGCGGTCGGATGCCGGCACCTCCTTCACCACCGCGCCGCCGCGATACACCGCGTACGTCTCGGCCCCTTCGACCGTGTTCCACATCACGTGCACGGTCGTCGCACTGCCCGCCTCGGCGGTGACGCCCGTCGGTGCCCCGGGCAGTCCGCCGCCGCCGTCGTCCCCCACGCCCCAGCCGCAGGACGTGACCAGGACGAGTGTGCCGCAGAGCAGGGCGCAGCGGCGCAGGACGACACCGGGGGTGGGAACGGGAACGTCTCGCACGGCTCTGCCTCCCGGGACGGCGGCGCATCGACGGCAATGGTCCGGACCAATATGACGCCCGTGACGCGATCACATCAAGAGGGGCGTCGGTGACGGCCACCCGGGAGGATTACGTATGCTGAACCTCATCGCGGCCGAAGTCCCCTGACATGACGGGGAGTTCGTGCCGGTGGCGCGGACCGCTGTCGTCGCTGATGCCGCGCCGGCGTGGGCGGCCGGGCCGGCCGGACCCGGTGGAGGCCCGGTCTGCCCGCCCCCAGTCGCATGCCCGACGCACAACGCCCCGCACCGCGCGGGGGCGCCCCGGCTTGCACCGTCTGGCCTCATGGGAGGTGGCAGCGTGAGCGATTCGGGGACAGATGTGGCCGAGTGACCGTCCATGTCCCCCAGGAGAGGCCACATCGTGCGTGTCCAGTCGCTGACACTCGTCGCGGCCAGCGCCGCCCTGCTCGCCCCCACGACGTCCCCCGGCGCTCCGGCCCCGTCCCTGTCCCGCCCCCAGGTCCAGCTCCGGTCCGGCCACCAGCCCCAGACCGGACCGGCCCGCGCGGACAGGTCCGGTCCCCGGATCGGACCGGTGCCCGAACCCCAGGCCGGGACCGTTGCGCCGTCCCGGATCCGGCCCGGGGCCGAGACCGGCGCCGGGCCGAAGGAGAACCGGCGCGAGGGTCCCGTTCGCGCCGCCGACCTGCTGGCGAAGACGCGGGACTGCCACCCCGTCTCCCGCGGGCGCTACCGCAGCGACGCCGGAGCGCCGGCGGACATCCCGGTCTGCGGAACGAGGGGCGCCGTGTACTGGAAGGCCGACCTGGACATCGACTGCGACGGCCGGCCCGGCGACCACTGCAACAGCCGCACCGATCCGTACTTCAACCCCACCACCGCCTACCCCCAGTCGGACGGCCGCCCACTGGACGCCGAAAGCCTGCCCTACGTCGTCGTGCCCCAGCCGAGCGACATCTGGGATCACCGCAGGCACGACGTCCACGGCGGATCGGTGGCGGCCGTCGTCCACGGGGACCGGGTGCGGTACGCGGTCGTCGGTGACATCGGCCCCCGCGCCATCATCGGCGAGGCCTCCTACGCCGTCGCGCGGTCGCTCGGCATCCCGGCCGACCCGCACGGGGGCGGTGCCGCCTCCGGCGTGACGTACATCGTCTTCAAGGGCAGCGAGGTCGAGCCCATCGAGGACGAAGCGGCCGCCGAGAAGGCGGGAGAGCGGCTGGCGCGGGAGTTCCTGGGCGGCGACTGAACCACCGACGCCGCCACGCGCTCCGGACGCGGACCAGCCGCCGTCCCCCTCGACGAACACGTCTGCGACGCCGGCGATCCGCGCGGCCGTGTCCCACGCGGCGTCGCGCGCGACGGTCGTCCACCCTGCTGCGCGACACGCGCTTGACGCCCGCGCCAACGCCGAGACCGACACCGATACTGCGACGACGTGACGACGTGACGACGTGACGACGCGACGACGTGACGACGCGACGACGTGACGACACGGGCCGGCCGGCCGCGCCGCTGCACGCCGTCCTCGCAGGGGCGCGGCGCCCCGCACACGAGCGGGGCCGGGCGTCGGCGACGGCGGGACCGTCACCCCCGCCGCCACCCCGGCGCGCTAGGCCTTCCGGTAGGAGTACGCCTCCGCGGCCGCCGCCTCCACGGCCGCGATGTCCGCGCCAGTCGCGGCCGTGACGACCGCGGCCACCGCGCCCTCGACGAAGGGAGCGTCCACCAGAACGGTGTTCTCCGGAAGCTCGTCGCCCTCGGCGAGCAGCGCCTTGACGGTGAGGACCGCGCTGCCGAGATCGGTGAGGACGGCGACCCCCGCTCCCCGGTCCACGGACGCGGCGGCGGCCGAGACCAGCTCGGCGCTCGTACCGAACCCGCCGGACGCGGTCCCGCCCGCCGGTGCGACGGGCACCGCCACGCCACCGCCCGACAGGGCCTTCGCCAGCTCGGCCACGGAGGCGGCCACCTCGGCGCTGTGCGACACCAGCACGATCCCGACCAGGTTCACGTCACTCACCGGCCGCCTCCTCCAGTGCCGCCACGAGCAGCGCCGCCGAGGTGGCCCCGGGGTCCTGGTGCCCGATGCTGCGCTCGCCGAGATAGCTCGCCCTGCCCTTGCGGGCCTGCATCGGCGTGGTCGCGTCGGCCCCCTCCTCGGCCGCGGCGCGGGCCGCGGCGAACGAGTCACCGAGGGCGTCCACGGCCGGCACCAGGGCGTCGATCATGGTCGCGTCGCCCGGCGCGGCACCCCCCAGCGTGCGGACGGCGTCCACCCCCGTCCGCAACGCCGCGGCCAACTGCTCCGCGCTCACCTCTGCGGCATCTCCGAGCGCCTTGCCGGTACGGCGCAGCAGCGTCCCGTACAGCGGACCCGAGGCACCGCCGACCGTGGAGATGAGCTGACGCCCGGCGAGGACGAGAACCGCCCCGGGCGTGTCGGGTGCCTCCTTCTCCAGCGTGGCCGTCACGGCCGTGAAACCGCGCTGGAGATTGCTGCCGTGGTCGGCGTCGCCGATGGGCGAGTCGAGGGCGGTGAGCCGTTCCGCCTCACGGTCGACCAACGTCGCGGTCGCCGTCATCCAACGGCGGAAGAAGTCGGCGTCGAGCACTGGATCTCCTTGCCTGGTAGGTACGTTGTGATCCCTTCCCCGTCCACCGTCACATGCCCCACCTCAGACCCGGCGTGTTCACCGGCGCGTCCCACAGCCCGAGCAGTTCCTCGTCGATCTCGCACAGGGTGACCGAGGCCCCCGCCATGTCCAGCGAGGTGACGTAGTTGCCGACGAGGGTGCGGGCGACGGCGACACCGCGCTCACCGAGTACGCGCTGCACCTCGGCGTTGAAGCCGTACAGCTCCAGCAGCGGAGTCGCACCCATCCCGTTGACCAGGACCAGTACGGGGTTGCGCGGGTTGAGGTCCGTCAGCACCGCGTCGAGGGCGGCCTCGGCGATCTCACCCGAGGTCATCATCGGGCGCCGCTCCCGGCCCGGTTCCCCGTGAATGCCGATGCCGAGTTCCAGTTCACCGGCCGGCAGGTCGAAGGTGGGGCTGCCCTTGGCAGGCGTCGTGCAGGCGCTGAGCGCGACACCGAAGCTGCGGGAGCTGTCGTTCACCCGGCGGGCGATCGCCTCCACCTGCTCCAGCGGTCGGCCCTCGTCCGCCGCGGCCCCGGCGATCTTCTCCACGAACAGCGTCGCCCCCGTGCCGCGCCGTCCGGCGGTGTAGAGGCTGTCCGTCACCGCGACGTCGTCGTTGACCAGCACCTTCGCGACCCGGACGCCCTCGTCCTCGGCCAGCTCGGCGGCCATGTCGAAGTTGAGCACGTCACCGGTGTAGTTCTTGACGACGAACAGCACCCCGGCCCCGCTGTCCACGGCGGCCGCCGCCCGCACCATCTGGTCGGGCACCGGTGAGGTGAACACCTCCCCCGGACAGGCCGCCGACAGCATCCCGGGCCCCACGAACCCGCCGTGCAACGGCTCGTGCCCCGAACCGCCCCCCGACACCAGGGCGACCTTCCCGGCCACGGGGGCGTCCCGCCGCACGATCACCCGGTTCTCGACATCCACGGTCAACTCGGGATGGGCGGCCGCCATACCGCGCAGGGCGTCCGCGACCACGGTCTCCGGGACGTTGATGAGCATCCTCACTAGTATCTCCTGGGAAGGGTAGCAGGCCAGTCGTTGACCTGTGTCATTGCTGGTCAGAGTGGGTTGGGGGGGCGCTTTGTGGTCTTGGCGGTCCACGGCGGTCCGAAGCGGGTTCCGGCGGTACTGATGCTGACTCGGTGCTGACTTCGGTGATGGTGCGTCAGGTCGGTCGGACGGTCGGGCAGGTCTTGGTCGGTGTACTGCTGTCGGCAGTATCGGCCTTGCGGCAGTGAAGGTCACGCGCGAGAACGTCATGGGCGCGCCCCGGTCACGGTTCAGGATGTGTTCGATCGAGGTCCGTTGCCGGTGTCTCCGCGTTCCGGGCCTCGCCCGCACGCGGTGTGAGAGGGCATGGCGGCAGGTGCAGGCGTCAGGAGCATCTGTGAAGCGGCGGCATTGCCACGATCGGCAGCAGTGACATGCCGGCAGCCCCTTCGTCTGCTGGTGGTACACCTTGGGCGGCGCGGTGACAGGGGAAACAGAGGATGGGCCAGCGGCGGGTGGAGTGTTGGCCCGCGTACGGCGGTTTCCCCGTCCACCGGCCGGGCAGCCGGACCGGCGCGCACGCGTGCCCGCACACCGCCGGCTGACGGGCCTTCCTCGATCGGCGCCGGCGGCTGACCGGCCACCAGCGCGTCGCCGGGTAGTCGGGCCGGTCGAAGTCCGCCTACCGGATGACCGGCGACTTCCCGAGCAGGCTGTCCGGGACCGTACGGGCGGCCTCACCCGACGCCACCGCCCGCGGCGGCGCTGCTCGCCCCGCACGGCCTCAACGAGCGGCCGAAGTTGCTGTCACACGACCGCACGCTCCCCGGAATGCACGCCGCCCCGGCTGCGCCCCGGCCGGCCGGTTCGTCCGCTCGTGATACCAGCCCTCCGGGTCGGACGGAAGGGATGCCGGAAAGCCGTGCGGCGGCGTGGTGGTGTGCAGACGTGGAGATCCGGGATGTCCGGCAGGTCACCTTGTCGCCGGCCATCGTCCCACTCCCGGTCAACGGCCCGGCGTCGGCCGTTGGTTCGGCCGCGCAGGGGTGGACGGAGCTTTCAGGTCGCCGGCCCGTACCGGGCCGCGATCACCGTCGCGCGGTCGTGCAGGGAGGCGCGCAGCCACTGCGGGGCCTCCACCTCCGCGTACATGGCGTGCTGCCACAGCGCCCATTCCGCGTGCCGTGCGTCCTGGAAGACGACGTGCAGCCGGAGCCGGCCGTCCTCGCCGGTCTCCTCGGAGCGGACCGCCAGGGCGGTGGCGACCAGCTGCTCCCGGCGCACGGGGTCCACGCGGACCACCACGGAGGTGTTGTCGCCGCCGGTCCGGAACCGCACGTTGCGTTCGCGCCAGGCTCGGTCCAGGTCGACCGTGTCCGAACGCTGCGCGGGTTCGTCGAGCCCCTCGGCCGTCAGGACCCGGCTCAACCGGTAGGTGCGGTCCTCGGTGCCCCGCTTGGCCAGCAGGTAACCCTGGTCCCTGACGGTGACCAGGCCGATCGGGTCCACCGTGCGCCACTTCGGGGGCTGGCCCACGGCCTCGTAGTAGATGCGCAATCTGGTCCCGGCGAACACCGCGCGCCGGACCTCGGCGGCAATGGAGTCGGATACCTCCTCGGGCGCCACGCGGCGCGAAAGGAGATCGGTCTCCGGGTCGATGAGCAGTCGCTGCGCTGCTCCGGCGGCGGTGTCCCGCAGCCCCTCGGGCAGCGCGTCGACCACTTTCAGCACGGCCGAGGCGAGCGCCGATCCCAGACCGAACAGGTGCGCGCCGCGCCGTGATCCGGCGACCACGAGGGCGAGCGCCTCGTCGTGGTTCAGACCGGTGAGCGCCATCTGGAAATCCGGCAGCAGCGCAAACCCTCCGTGCCGCCCGCGCTCCGCGTAGACCGGGACCCCCGCCGCGGAGAGTGCCTCTATGTCGCGCAGCACGGTCCGGGTCGACACCTCCAGTTCACGGGCGAGTGTCTCCGCGGTCATCCGGCCTCGCTGACGCAGCAACAGCACCAGGGAAACCAGCCGGTCGGCGCGCATGGGGAAAGCCTAGCGAAATACATGACCAAAGATGTCATGTTTTCTTGGCAGGGTTCATCGCAGGACGTCAGAGCGCGGCAGTGCCGAAGCGAGGGGCGTGCCCCGTGTCAGTGAACCGAATGGAGCAGGTGCGGCAATGGAACGCAACGCGGTCAACCCGGTGTCGTGGTCGGTCGGGATGGGCTTCAACCAGGGCGAGGTCGTCTCCGGGCACTCCCGCACCCTGTACATCTCGGGCCAGACGGCGATGAGCAAGGAAGGCGAGCCCGAGCACGACGGTGACATGGCGGCGCAGCTGGCGCTGGCCATCGACAACGTCGAAGCGGTGCTCGCCGAGGCGGGCATGAGCCTCTCGAATCTCGTCCGGCTGAACGTCTACACGACCGACGTCGATCTGCTCTTCCCGCACTACGGTCTGCTGGCTGGCCGTCTGGGAGCCGCCGGTGTCCGGCCGACCACCACCATGCTCGGTGTGACGCGGCTGGCGATCCCCGGTCAGATGGTCGAGCTCGAGGGCACCGCCGTCGCGTGACGTGACTCCGTCTCCACCCCTGAGCGGGTCCGCGGACGGTGTCGGTCATGACGGCGATGGTTCCGGGCAGACCGATCGTCACGGTGACGACACGGACCGGGTGGGCGTGGCGGGTGGGGCAGCTGATGAGCGCCAGGGTGCCGACCGCCCCCGCCCCGCGCGGTCAGGCCATTTCGACGTAGCGGTGGACCCGGTCGAAGCGCCGGGCCGCCAGGTCCCGGCGGCGGACCACCCAGTGGGCCACGCCGGAGTCCAGTTCCGTGACGTCGTCGCCGCACCTCCAGGTGGCCAGGAGATACCAGTCGTCGGCGCCCTCTCCGTGGGCCGCGCCGTCCTGCTCGGAGGGGCCTGCCTCCTCGGGATCACGGGCGTAGTGGACGGGGTCGTTCTGGGGGGAGACCGGATGGCCGCCGATCTGCAAGGCCCAGGGAGGGCGGTGGCCGCCCACGTCCGCCCAGGCGTCGGCGAGTTCGTCGGCGAGTTCGGACTGTTCGTCCTCGGGGAAGTCGCCCCACCTGTCGAGGGCGAAACTCTCCGGCATCTGCGCGCCTAGCTGGTGCCAGACCGTGCGGAGTTCACGAGGCTGGTACGGCTCGCGCCAGCCGTGTTCGAGCGGGCTCAGGGTTGTCGGGGTCCCGGCCGGGACGTACAGCACCGCGTCGGACACCTGCCCACCGCCGTGCACATCGGTGTCGGAGAAGAGGAGCAGGTGGCCGTCGGCGGGGAGCGGGAGGCCGGTGGCGCCCGGCGGGAGCGCCGCAAGATCGACGGAGGCCACGAAGGGAACGGACGGCCTCGGCACGCCGTGCGGCAGCAGGGGGTCGCCGCCGACCCGGGCCACGAGGGGACCGTTACCGCCCTCCGCCAAGTACACCGCCGGGCGGGCGACACGTATCCATTCCTCCACCTCCTCCGACGGCAGATCCCGGGATGCCGCCTCGGCCCGGAAGCGGTTCATTCTGTCCATGCTCGCGTCGGTCACCGGGCCACCCTAACGGGCTCATGGGCGGGCATGGACAGCACCGAACACGCGTGGTCCCGCGGTGGCACTCGGACTCGCCGTGTCGGTGACATTGGGGCAGGTCACACCCCAGATGCTCCGCCGCGCGGGCTGCCACCTCCCGAGGAACGGGTTCTCACGCCGGCGGCATCAGATGCGGAGGGCTGTCGCGTAGGGCCACACGTCCGGGTGCGTGGACTCACCGACCGGGCCTGCGGAGGTCTCGACCCATGCGTGGTAGACGCGCGGCGGCGGGAGGAAGCGCACGCCCAAGCACCAGGACAACCGGTACCCCTGCAGGAAGGCCGCCAGGGTCCCGCGAGGGAGTTCTCCAGGCAGGCAGCCCGTCCAGGCCACCAGGCCCCCACGGATCTGGTGGCGTGGGCGATCCGCTCGGCCGTGGGCAGATCCGGATCCCGGAGGGGCATCCGGTGCAGGAGGCGCAGAGCGGCAGTCGTGCAGCGCAGGGGAAGCCGAATCATGAGGACGGCGGCGACGAATCCAAGGGCGCCGCAGAGCCGCTGGACAAGGGAAGGGCGCGGCCCGGACCGGGCCAGGGCGACGGACAGGCTCATCGGCGGGCCTTTCGTGCGAGCCGGCCGTTCGCTCCCTACTGACCGCCGGTGAACCCTTCGGTGAAGCTTTTCGGAGGTGTCAGCATGCCAGCCGGCCCACGCGGGGACCATCGGCGTACCGGTAGGAATGCTGAAGGCACGGCGCAGTACAAGGGGAGCCGCAATGTTCTGGTCACATTCCCTTCGTCTGTTTTCGGACCGTGGCGTCGTACCCCTTGCGCCACGAGGTCCCTCTGACCGATGTACGCATTCCGTCAGTGACGAGTTCCAGCCCGGGCACCCCTTGCTGTCCGCCTCCGGGCGTCGCTGAAAACGGCGTGTTGACGTCGCTGGGACCCACGTGTGATCGACAGCCCTGCTTCCTGGGCAGTGGCCTGGGGCAGACGGGTGGGATAAACGGGGGACGAGCCCGGAGGCCTGTGAGAGCAGCCGGGGAACCTAGGGAGTTGGCCGCACATGGTCCGTGTTCTCGTGGTGCACGATGCGACGCTGCTACGGACGGCCCTGGTGCAACTGCTCCGGTCCGCCGACGGATTCGAGGTCTCGTCGATGTCGTCCCGCGGTGAGGGGTCCGACGGGAACGACCTCCCCCCGGACGTGTGCATGGTGGACGGGGACTGTCTGGAGGGCCCGGGGGAGGTCGACCGTGCGTCGTTCTGGGACCGTTGCCCCCGACTCGTCGTTCTCGGGGTTTCGGAGCGACCTGGTGTGCTGCGCAGGGCATGGGACGCGGGAGCGCTCGGTTTCGTCGACAAGAACGCCTCCGCGCAGCGGCTGATCGCTGCTCTGCACACCGTCGCCAAGGGTGAACGGTTCCTCGACGAGAGACTCACCCTCGCGTTGCTGGCAGCGTCGCAGATGCCGTTGACGGCGCGTGAGCTGAGTGTGATCTCCCTGGCGGCGAAGGGCGCCCCCATCGCGGAGATCGCCCTCTCGCTGCACTTGTCCCGGGGAACCGTCCGCAACTACATGGCCAGCGCGATACGGAAGGTCGGGGCACGCAACCGCGTGGACGCCATACGCATCGTTCAGAGCGCCGGATGGATGTGAGGAACGGCGGGCACGCACGCGCATGCCGTGGACGCGGTGTGGCAGGCGTGGGTCACTTCCGGCTTCCGCCCCAGTGCCCCACCAGATCACGGTAGAGAGGTGAACGGTCCAGCAGATCCCGGTGGGTGCCGCACGTCGCACCGACACCGTCGAGCACCAGGATCCGGTCGGCCCGCATCGCGGACGAGATGCGATGTGCCACGACGACGAGCGCTCCCGGACGTCGCGCGAGGGCCACCTCGGCTCGCGCCTCGGACGCCGCGTCGAGATGACAGGTGGCCTCGTCGAGGAGGAGCAGACGAGCCATGGACAGGTGTACGCGCGTCAGGACCATCAGTTGGCGCTCGCCCTGTGAGAGGTCATGGGGCCGTACCGGCGCGTCGAGGCCGCCCAGGCGCTCGACGAGAGGGGCGGCGCCGAGCTCCCGCACCGCTGCCTCGATGTCGGCCCGGCGGGCGTTTGGCCGCAGGTAGCCGAGGTTGTCCCGGACGGTTCCGGTGAAAACGTAAGCCTGCTGGGGCACCAGGACCCTCAGCGCGGAGAGTTCGGCGGTGCTCCGGCCGGCGATCGTACGGCCGGCCACTTCGACTTCGCCGCTGCTGGGCGCGAGTGTCCCTGCGATGAGGCGGGCGAGGGTCGACTTGCCGATGCCGCTGGGCCCGACGACCGCCAGGTGCTCGCCGTCCTCGACGCGGAGATCGAGCGCGTCGAGGACCGGTTGCGCCCGTGCCCCGTAGGCCACCGTCACCGCACGTAGTTCCACCGCGGGCGCGTGGGTCGCGCACTGCGTCCGAGGCGCATCCCGGAGCGGGCGGCGAGCCTGCTCGGGTCCGTCGGCGCTCGCGGTGACGGGCGTGTGCGGCGCATGTGGTGTCATGTCGGTGGGAAACGGCGGCGACGCCGTCCCGGCGAACCGGTCCAGGACCACGAGCAGTCGGGTTCCCGCAGCGCCGATCGCCGTCATGAGGGTGTGCAGGGCGGGCAGCAGGGCCTGGGCGAGGTAGGTGAACGCACCCAGCAGGGCGCCGGTGGTGACTCCTCTTCCACGCAGCCACGGCACGGCCACCAGCAGGAGCAGGACCGGCGCCTGGCCGGCGACACCGAGGGCCGTCGCGCGCACCGCGGCCCAGCGGGCGAGGACACGCGATGTGGCGGCGGCTTCGGCGATGAGCCGCGCTCCGTACCGTGCCGCCTCCGCCTCCGTTCCGCAGGCGGTGATGTCGCGCAGCGCCCCACGGGTGCGCGCCGCGTGATCGCCCAGTGCCTCGTCGGCGGCGAGGGCGCGCCGTTGCGAGGCCGCCATGGGACGCAACGTGACCAGGAACAACGTCAGGCCGCCGACGAGTGGCGGCACGACGACCACCAGGAGAGCGGGGTCCAGGAAGAACAGTCCCACCAGCGCTCCGGCGGCGGTGAAGACGAACGAACGCAGGGTGAGGACGAGGCCGGCGAAGCTGTCCCGCACGATCTCGACCTGGTTCGTGAGCCGTGACACAGCGGCACGGTCCCCGCCGCCGGGGCCGGCCAGGGCCCGGGCCATCGACTGGACGACCGCCCGCCGCACGAGATGGTCGCGCAGCGGCTCCGTCAGCCCGGCCAGCTGCGCGAACACACCCGTGACGACAGGTGCTCCGAGGACCACGGTGACGCCGGCGACCGCGAGCCAGCCCAGTCCCGTGAGCGTGTCACCGACGAGGAATCCCCCATCGACGGCTCGGGCGACGCCGTAACCGGCCACGAAGGTCTGCGCCGACTCGACCACCGACCACGCTCCGAGTCGTACGAGAACGCCCTTGCGTCCGGCCAGGAAGCGACGGGCGGGCGGCAGGAGCCGGCGCAGCGACGGCGACCCGCTGCGGGCCTCCGGGGCACGGCTGCCCTCGACGGACGTCACGGCCGCACGTCGTCGCGCAGGGAGGCGATCCGTCCCCGCGGGGACCCGTCACCGCCGACTCGGGTGCCGAGAGGCTCCCCACCGTGCTCCTCGGTGGTGAACACCGCGCGATAGGCGGCCTCCCCCCAGAGTTGCCGATGGGGGCCCACCGCCCGGACCCGTCCGTTCTCCAGCCAGATCACCAGATCCGCTCGGGCCGCGACCGACGGGCGGTGTGCCACGACCAGCCGCGTGGCGGCACCGAGAGTGCGGCGCAGTGCCAGGTCCACCGCGTGCTCCGTGGCGGTGTCGAGACTGGAGGTCGCGTCGTCCATGACGAGTAGTCGGCCCGCGTGGGCGAACGCGCGAGCCAGGCCCAGCCGCTGGTATTCGCCGCCGGACAGGGGGGCGTCGGCGAGCCGGGTGTCGTACGTGTCGGGAAGGCGGCGTACGAAGGTGTCGGCGCCCGCGACGCGGAGGGCCTTTCGTACCTGGTGCGGTGACACCGTGCGTGGTCCGGCCGCGACCGCCTCTGCCACGGTGCCGTCGCCCAGTACCGGACGCGGGAAGGCGAAGCCGACCTCGGCGCGCAGGCACGGGCGGGTCAACTGGTCGAGAGGCGTTCCGTCCAACAGCACCTCTCCTTGGTCGGGATCGATCAGCCGTCCGGCCACGGCGGCCAGGACGGACTTGCCGGCACCGCTGCGGCCCACGACCGCGGCGGTCAGGCCGCCCGGCACCACCACCTCGTCCACCCGCAGGACCTCCGTTCCCTCCCGCAGCACCCGTACGCCGCGCAACTGGAGGGCACCCGGGCCGTCCGGGGGCAGGACCCGGGACCCGTAAGGCAGGGCGGGCAGTTGCTCCAGTGCCGTGGTGCGTTCCCTCGCGGACCGGCCCCGGACCACCCCGCCGAGCAGCGTGGCCGCACTGCCGAATCCCGCGGTCAGCTGTGCGTACCGGCACACCGCGAGCAGTTCTCCGACGCTCAGGGCTCCAGCTCCCAGCCGCAGGCCACCGACAGCGGTGGCGGCCAGCGTCAGCAGCGGGACGAGGACCCCGCCGGTCGCCAGCGCCCGCCCGTGCAGCACCCACATGCGTCTGCCCAACTCGGCGAGCTCGGTCAACGGACGCAGTACGCGTTCGCGTTCCCGGACCGCGGTGCCGGCGGCGGCGATGGTTTCCGCGCCGTCCAGGGTTTCCACCAGCCGGTCCGCGATGTCCGACTGCACGCGTTGGTAGGACCGCACCGACGTTCCCGTGTCACGTGCGAAGGTCCGCAGCACCAGCGCCAGGGCCGGTAGGCCGGTCAGGACACACGCGGCGACCCACATGTCGACGACCGCCAGCGCGACGAGCGCGCCGGCGGGGGTGATGAGCGAGGCCGCCAGTGCGGCCCTGGCAGCCGGAGCGCCGCCCGCGTCGAAGGCGTTGAGAGTCAGTCGTGTCGCGACGTCCCCGGGTGCGTACCGGGTGACCAGGTCCGGGACGGCGTGCAGCATCCCGGAGAGGGCGCGGGAGCGGATCGAGGCGGTCCAGTCGGCGGTGCACCGGCCGGTGAGCAGCGCGGTCAGGCTGTCGAGCAGGATCTCACCGACGAGCAGTGCGGCGCTCGCCGCGAGCCAGGCCCCGGCGGTTCTGTCGTGCAGCAGCAGATCCAGGGTGCGGCCGAGGACGAAGGGCTGGGCGACCGCGACCGCTGCCGCGGCCACCGAGCACACCAGGACCAGCAGTGCGGGGACAGGGCCCGGTTCCGTGTCGTACGAGTCGGGCGCCGAAGGCGTCTGCCGCCGCCGGACCGGGTTGTTTCCCACCAGGCTGCCCCTCCTCGCGCCTCTTCGCCGTCCGCGGCCATGAGGCGCGGTGTACCGGCGCCGGGACGGTGAGGTCCCGGCGCCTGTACCGAACGCGCGGCCCGCCGCGGTTGCCACGGCGGGCCGCTTCGGACGTCAGTTACACGTCGTGATGCTGAGGCTGCTGTCGCCGCAGAGCAGCAGGCTGGCGCGGCTGCCGGTCTCGACGTCCCCCATGGCCTCTTCCTTGGGGGTTTCCATCGACTGCAGATCGAACAGGTTCATGTGTTCTTCCCTTCGTACGGCAACGGGTGTTCTCTTCACGGTCCCTGGAGGGACCGGCTCTTGGGCCGCGGCTCACGCCGCGGTGGGGGGAGGAACGGCAGGCCGGCGGGCCGGTCACCGCGTAGGGACGCGATGGCCAGCAGGCACCCGGCAGTCCCGGTGGAGAGGTCCATCGACAGGCGCATCATCTGCTCGCCGGGGAAGGCGAGCCGGCCGCGGTAGGACATGGCGTGCCAGGCCAGCGCGTCGATCTGGCGACGGACTGCCTCGGGCCCCGTGCCCGGACCGGTGGCCGCCGTCCGGCCGAGGTACAGCACCATTCCGGCCACCCCGCGGTAGAGACCCGGCTGGGCGTAGAACATGGCTTGCGCGGCGCGCACGATCTCGGTCCGCGCCTGCTCGAACTGCTCGTCGCGGCGGTGCGCCAGGTAGTCGTCGAGCACCATGCCGATGCCCACACTGCCGGCTCCCAGGTACGGCATCGTGCGCCAGCCCTCGTCCACCTGGAGGGCGCCGCCCGCGCCCCGGACGCAGCACGAGAGGTCCTTGCGCAGTGCGTCGCGGGCGAGGTCGAGCAGGTTGGTGTCACCTGTGCGTTCGTACAGACGCAGGAACAGCAGGGCGCTGCCCGTCGCGCCGTACAGCAGACCGGCTCGGCGGCGCCGGTCGGACCGCCCGTCCGGCAGGCCGCGGGCACTCAGCTCGGCGCACCGCAGGGCCGCGGCGTGCAGGGCGGTGTCGCTGGTGGAGGCAGCCAGCGAGTCCAGCAGCAGGCCCACTCCGGCCGTGCCGCTGTGCAGGTCCCCGGCGAGGTCCTCCAAGGGGTGCTCGAGGATCAGCCGGGTGAGGTCGAGCGCCCGGTCGCGGTGGCCGAGGTACTCCAAGGTCCACGCGATCCCCGCGATTCCGTCGTGGAAGCCCAGCGGCATTCCTGATGGTGGCTCCTTCGTCCGCTCGAGCAGCCACTGCTCCTCGTCCTCGTCGCGTTCGGCACCACTCTCCGCGAGCGCGTACAGCACTCCGGCCGCTCCGTAGCCGAACGAGAGCCCGCCGCCCGCGGTGGCGAACTGGGCCACGTCGCCGGGAAAGAGGCGGTCCTCGCGGGACGGGGTCGCCGACGCGCGGACGGCCGCCGTCATCGAGTCCCGGCTGTCGGGCCAGTCACCGGGCTCCACCGGGACGAAGTGCTCCCTGTTCCGTCGCGCCGCCGGTGGCCGAGTCGCAGCGCCGGTGATCTCGTCGACCGCCGCGTCGAGGAAGGCACGCGGAACCGGGAACTGCTGTGACACCACATCGGCGAGATGCTCCGCCTTGCGCCGGTCCAGCGCCAGGAGACTGGTCAACGGCAGGAACAGGGCGAGCCGCAGGCAGGCCAGCGCGTAACGGTCCACAGCGGGGCCCTGCCGGCCGGGGGGTGCCACGAACCCTGGATGGGCGACCGTCTGCCGGCCCGGCTCCTCGACGTGATGGGCGGCCTCGAAGTCCAGCAGGGCCACACGTCCGTCGTCGCGGACCATGATGTTGAAGAGGTGCAGGTCGTTGAAGACGACACCGCGGGCGTGCACGTCCGCGACGGCCTGCTCGACCTGGGTGTGGATGTCGAGTGCCCACTCGGTGTACTCGGCCAGCCGCCGCTGGTCGGGTCGGGCCTCGATGAGCGGATGACGCCGGGCGAAGAAGGTGTTGAGCGGCTTGCCGTCGAGGTGTTCCAGGACGAGGAAGTGGTGGTCACCGACGGTGAAGCCGTCACGCACCTCGGGCGTGCAGGGCAGACCCGACAGTCGCTCCAGGGCCCGGCGTTCGCGGTGCAACCGGGCCACCGCGTCGGCGCCGTCGGCCGCCAGCCCGGCGTGAGGACGGGCCTCCTTGAGGACCACGAGCTCACCTGTGCGCAGGTCGCGCGCCCGGTAGACACCACCGCCGTTGGAGAAGTGCAGCGCCGACTCGACGGTGTACGGGATGTCGGCCAGGGTCACCGTCGCCCGCGCGTCGACGTGGGCTCGCAGGAAGCCCGGCACACTCACCCAGTCGGGGACCCGGAACACGGGGCCGCGGAGGTCGGGAACGAGTATCCCCTCGGGGTTCGCGACGGCCGGCCGCAACTCCCCGTCCTCGTCGTAGCAGTTGCGACGGGTGAAGCTGCCGTACCGCACGTGGACCGGGCTGTCGCCAAGTCTCAGGTCACTCAGGATGTGCGGTCCGGGCTCACCGGCCAGCAGCGCGGCCAACTCGCCCGCGAGGCGCTCGAACTGTTCCTCGTCCGCCGGATACACGGTGATGAACTTGCCGCTGCCCGCACGGTCCGCGTACTTGGCGTTGCGCTGGTGCAGCAGATAGCGGCTCGGGACGAACTTGAACGCGACGCCGCGCTCGAGGCAGTAGGCCCGCACGCGCTCCAGGACGGACTCGGCATTGTCCAGGCAGGCGGATACGTGGATCTTCCAGCCCTGCGGCGGCAGTTCCACGGCCGACGGGCGCAGGGCGAGCCAGTCACCGCTCTCACCTCGCTGCCATCCGGCCGGTGCGGGCAGGGACGCCGCCGCGTAGCGGGAGCCCGCCGCACGGGTGCCGGGGGCTGCGCGGTGTGGCGCGTCGTAGAAGTGCGGATCTGCGTCGCAGTACACGGCGTAGCCCTTGTTCACGCCTTCTCCACTCATCGGTCGATGCCGAGGAAGACGCTGTCACGCGCCGCGGCGCCCGGGACAGTCACCGCTGTCATCTCTCCGGCGTGCGGAACGCACAGGTAACCTCGCCCGCCCGCTGAGCGGTCGGTCGTGGCGGAGGCCGTGGAGGCGGTCGAGGACCGGGCGAGTCGTTCCGGTGATCGGTGATCGGTGATCGGTGGTCGGTGGTCGGTGGTCGGTGGTCGGGGCGAGGCGAGGGCCGTGTCGTCGTCCGCGGCCGAGAGGGGTGGCGGGACTCGGCAACACGGGTGGGCAGGCTGCCCAGGACAGTCCCGGACAGCGGGAAGTGCTGTCGGTGTCGGCGTGAACCGGGCAGCGTTCCTGTCACACGGTCATCTCCGGTGATCCGGTCCGCGCAAGCGACGGCAGCAGCGGCAACAAGGTTCAGAACAACGTCTTCCAGAAGACAGGCGGGACACCGCTTCGTTGACCGGCCCCGGGGTCTGCTGGGTGGTTGAGCCGACCGGCGAAGGGGTCCCCGTGGATGACGGTGAGACCGGCGATCCTTCCTTGAAGGGTGCCGAGGTCTCGATCGAGACCGAAGACACGGGCCGGGACGGCCGTCGCACTCCGAAGGGCCTCGTCCCGAGGCGGAGAAGCGGCGACAGCCGCAGGACGTGTCAGTCGTCGGGGTGACCCTCGACAGGTCGGGGCGGGCCCTGCGCCCCGCCGCCCGCGCGCCTGCGCCGGGGCCCCCGGGCGGTGACGTCCCGGAGGTCCGCGCCGCCTACTGCGAGCGGTCCCCGCCGAGCAGGTGGAGGGCGCGCAGGGACGCCTCCAGAGCGAAGCGGTGGTCGGGATCGGCGAGGCGGTCGCCGAGGTGGGTGTCCAGGTTGCGCAGGCGGTAGCGGACGGTCTGGGCATGGACGCCCAGCATCTCACCCACCTGCTCGGCAGGCGCCCGGGTCGAGACGTGCACCCGCAGGGTCTCGACGAGCCGGTCGCGGCGGCTGGAGGGCAGCCCCTCGATCGGGGCCAGCTCCCTGGCCGCGAGGTGGGAGACGAGGGGCGGGTCCGACAGCAGCCACAGGGCGACCAGGTGGTCCTCGCAGCGGACCACGGGCTCGTCGGGCAGGACGCCTTCGTCGATCAGCTGGAGCACGCGGCGTGCCCAGCGAATGGAGTCGGCCGCCTGGGCCAGCGGCACGGTCAGGCCCACCACGGCGTGTGTGCTCCCCAGGGCCGCGTCGAGCATCGCCCGGCGCTCCGGGGTCAGCTCGCCGGGTACCAGCAGGTGCGGATGAGGGACGTCCAGGTCCGCGAGGACGTCGCCGGCCAGGCCCGCCTCCAGATGCTCGGGAGCCGGCGACCGCAGGGCGACCATGGTGACGTCGGTGGGGAGTTGCCAGGCCGCCGCCTCGCAGAGTCCGGAGAGCGACTGGGGCAGGGGCGGTGCGGCGAGGATGAGGTGGAGCAGCCGTCTGCGCTGTGCCGAGACCTCGGTGGAGGCCCGTGACTGCACCTCCACGTAGCCCTCGCGGGAGATGCCCTCCAGTTCCTCGACGTAGGCGAAGAGGGCGTCGGCGAAGGCGAGGATGACGGTGGGGGAGAGCCGGTACTGCTGGCCCAGGGCATTGGCCCGGCGCAGGGCGATGCGGGCGCCGAGCCGGTAGGCCCCCTGGAGGGTGTCCAGCTCACGGCCTTCGTAGGCCTCCACGCGGCCGAACTTGCGCAGCAGTTCGTCGCGCAGCGCGGCGTTCTTGCCCGGGTCGGCGACGCGGTCCACGAAGGCGGACAGGGCCTGCTCGACCCCCTGCCGGATGGCGTCCGCGTTCGGGCCGTTGAGCAGGCGCCCGTACACCGGGTAGGCCCGGGTGACCTCGACGCGTATCTCCTTCATGAGTCCGGGTAACTCCGGTCTCATGAAGGCCGCGAACTCCTTGGGAAGGGGCTCGAGTGGCTCGCCGACCTCCGGCGGCCGCGTGCTTGAAGGCATGAGTGCCGTCCCTTGCTCGCCGATGCGCCCGGTGTGTGCCGGTCGTGCGCGCCCCGCCCACTGGGGACGCACACGACCGGGTTGCAGGTGCTGTGTGTCTGGGCTGCTGAAGCTAAATCATGTTCGATGGGACGTACACAGTCTGTGCACATTTCGATGCGCCGATACGGGGCACCACTGCCGGGACGGCTGAGAATCGTCGTTGCGCGGCCATTACTTGACGGCGGAGTGCCAGTTCTGTGAGAGAAGCCGGCCCGCGTCGGGTGCCACGGTGCCGGGCGCGGTCAGGCCGGCGAGGTGAGTCCGGGTGTCGTTGAGTGTCAGGCTGTTGTTCCCGGCGGCGGAGGGCAGCCCGGTCTTGGCGTTGACCGCCGCGTCGATGATGCCGAGCAGCCCCAGCCCGCAGCCGCTGGCGCCGGGCACCGCGAAGGTACTGTCGTTCTGCGTCGCCCCGATGAGGTTGATGCGGCTCATCTCCCCGTCCTCGGTCACGGTGCCGTCGCCCTTGAAGAACGACATCCCGAACTCCGGGTACTCCAGGTTCCGCGGACGCAGGACGATCGGGTCGGACTTGGTGCCGATGTAGCACTTGCTGCCCAGGAACGGGTTCTCCAGGTGGATGCGGACCGGTATGGCGACGATCGGCAGATCCGTGAGGATGCCGGCGGTCTGGTCGAAGTCGTAGGGCGCGCCGACGGACTCCACCGTGGCCGTGATCTTGTTGAGGGTGCTGTTGGAGAGCTGCTCGCAGATGGTCGTGATCGCGGGGATGTTGCTCGGGCACATCAGCCCCAGCAGTCCGCCGGGGACCGTCGCGGAGTCGGCGATGATCGCGCCGGCGGGCGGGGCGACGACGGAGCTGGTTCCGTCCGAGTTCTGCACGACCCCCATCTGAAGGTTGGTGCGGCCCGTCACGACGGTGGTCTTGCCCAGCTTGATGGAGCCGTTCGGCGAAGTGGAGACCACGCACTGCGGGGTCCGGGCCAGGCCGTCCGCGTCCAGCATCGCCGGTGCGTCCACGGGACAGCGGGTGAAGGGCGCCCATTCGCCGTTCGGCTGCGCGGCCGCGGCGGTCGCGGTGCCCGTGGTGGCGAAGGCGGCGAGGGCGGTGCCGAGCACGGCGGTGGTGGTGGCGAGTCTGGTGCCGAGAGAGGACCGGTTCATGGGATGGCCTTCCGTCTAGGGGGAGGGGAGTCGGTCAGCGTTCGGGACGGGGGATCTCCAGGGGCTGCCCGTCGGGGGTGCACTCGTCCGGGTTCAGCACCTCGGCGGACACGAAGCAGGTCTGGCCCTGTATCTGCTTGACGTAGTTGCCGGAGCCGGAGACGGAGGCCGTGAGCAGGCGGTCGAGGTCCTCGCCTCCGGCGCCGCAGCCGGTGAAGGCCGGGACGGTGACCTCGCCGGTGAGGGGGCCGCCGGACGTGAGCAGGTAACCGGTGGCCGGCTGACCGGTGGTCTGTTCTCCCCTGCCGTGCAGCACCAGGTGGTCGCCCGGGTGCTTCGCGGGGTCCGGCTCGGGTGACTTGAGGGGCTTCTCCGTACGGCAGTCGGGACCGACGTCCAGGGGTGTGCCGTTGACCTCCAGCGCGGTCACCCTGAGCACCAGCGGCACCCGGATCCAGGTGTCCGTGCTGGTGAACACGAAGTCGGTGGCGCCCGCGGAGTCGATGGTCAGCGGGCCGGTCTGCTCCAGGACCATCGTGGCCCTGGTCGGAGTGAAGTCGAAGGTCAGGAAGGTGGCCTCGAAGGGAGGCGTCTGCTTGCGGCCCTGGTAGTACAGGTCGCCGGAGGAGTGCTGCGTGATGGTGGCGCCGCTGAAGTCCGGGTAGAACTCGAACTGCGGCTCCCCCTGTTCGATCAGGGTGCAGGAGACCGGGATCCGCGTGGCGCTCTTGAGCTTGTTCACGTTCGTGTAGCCGGTGATGTACGCGTTCAGCGACGTGGGGCCCGCCGGGTACCCGGCGTCGTAGCGGCACTCGGGCGCGTCGCGTTTTGCGGCGGGGCCGCCTGGCGGGTTCTCGGCGACCTCGGGGGCGAGGTCGCCCTGCCGCTGGGCGGGCGCCTCGTCCTCCAGCCCCGGCGTGGCCGACGGCGAGGACGCCCCGGAGGGCGATCCGGACGGGGACGCGCCGGGCGCGTCCGTACCCGGGACCGCATCCGGCCCGACGGGTACGGCGGCCAGCCGGCCACCGTCCGGGGCGTCGGCGGCGAGCGTGCAGTCGACGGTCAGCGCGGCCGGGTCGGTGGCGCCGCCGTCGGCGGTGGTCGGCGTCAGGTCGAGGGCCAGGTCTCCGGCCGAGAACGTCAGTTCGCCCGCGCCCTGCCCGGTGACCGAGGGGACGTCGCCCGTCGCGGTCAGCGTCAGGGGCCCGGAGGCGGGCAGGGCCACGGGCTGGGTGCTGCCACGCCACGTGGCCCGAGCGGTGGCCTCGTTCTGCGCGACGCCGACGTCGAGCCGGGTCGCGGCCCGGACGCCGGCCGCGCCCCGTGCGGTGAGGTCCGCCACCGCCGTCTGGGGCAGTTCGACCGTGGTGGTGACGTCGGAGGGCACGATCGGTTCGCCCGCCGCCGCCCGGTCAGGGAAGGCCGCCGTGACCCGGACCGTGACGGTCTGCTCCCCGGAGGGGAGGGCGCACACGTAGGGCAGCACCTCGTCGACCTGCTGGGACCCGGCGGCGACGGCCGCCGCGGGCACGGTGGCGGCCAGCACGACGAACGCGGCGATCGTCGCGTTGCGGGCACGGCTGCGGGCCGTCCGTCGGACGGCGGTACGGGGACCTCTCATGTGTCACTCCACTCGGTTCGATCCACGGGCCGGGCGGCCGGCGACGGCACGGGGGCGCGGGCGGACGGCCCACGTGCGCCCGGCCGGGATCACCGGCCGGGCGGTGGCGACTCGTCTCCCTTACGGGTTGGACCCGACGATCTGCGGGATGGTGCTGGTGCCCGTCACCTTGACCGCGTAGTTGCCCTTGAAGGTGGGCTTGGTGGCGGTCGTGACGACGGTGCCGCAACCGCTGGCCGACGTGACGACCAGTTGACCGGAGACGCTGTTGACCGCGAGGGTGCCGGTGGAGTTGGTGTACGTGGCGGCGGCCGTGCCCTCCACGGTGAAGACGCAGGCGCCCGCGCTCACCTTCGCCTTGACGTTGCCGACGTAGCCCTTGGTGACGCCCGTCGCCGCGGTGTAGTCCTGCGCGACGACCGACCACGGAGTGACGGCGGTGGTCGTGACGTTGCCCAGGACGCTGGTGCACGGCTGGGCGCTGGTGCCGAAGTTGATGGCGTTGATGGAGGCCACCGCCGCCGGGTTGCCGGTGGCGCTGGCCATCGTGCCCGACGCGCTCGACGTCGTACACGTCATCGGGATGTTGGCGGTCAGCACGATGTTCCCGACGTTCGTCGCCGTGAAACTGGCCGGTGACGGGGTGACGGTCCAGATCGTGGAGGGCACGGCCGAGGCGGGGGCGACGGCCATGCCGAAGGCGGCGGCGCCCGCTCCCGCCACGACGGCGATTCTTCTGATGGGCTTCTTCATGGCTCTGGGACTCTCCTTGTGGATTGACCGGCAGAGGAGGGCCGCGACCGAACCGGTGAAATGGAAGAACGGGCGGCCCGCGGCTGAATAACTCGACCGCGGCCACCGACGTTACTTGCGGGAAACTTAGCCGGACAATGGCGTCGACCATGATTCTTTGTGGAGGGGGAGACATCTGCCCCCGGAGTGAGCAGTCCAGGAGCCGGGTTAGTCATCCGCCGCTAAGGACGCCGGCGCCGGCCGATCGCTCACCGGGCCCCCAGGGGGCCCGACGGGTCGCTCCCCCGTGTCCGTTTCACCCTCCACTGCTCACCTCGTGACAAATATGAGCTCGTTCTTTATCGGCGCACTGACAAACCTCCGGTGGCCGAACCAAAACATGAGGGAAAGTCAGATCCCTCTCTTGCTTGCGAAGGTTACTCGGCCGTAGCGTGCCGGATGCGGCGCTATCTCCTGGTGGGTGCCCCCATACCGAGAGGCGCGACGGATGATTTCCGGCCTTGCCCTCCTTCCGAGGCGGACGTCCGTCGGCAGGGCCGCGCGGAGCCTCACCCCCCACCGGGGCCCGCGCGGCCCTGCCCCACACCGCGGAGACAAAGACCGCGACGTGGGTTGTCTGCGCGGTGACAAAGAACGGGGGAGCCTGCGAAACCCGACGCTCCACCTATTGTCAGTGAACGGTGCGCCGACTTAACGTGCGCTCCGCGGTGCACACCGGCCACGGTCTTTTTGGAGGTGATATGGGAATCGAAGTGGTGGTCGAGGGGCTCACCAAGTCCTTCGGCAGGCAGGAGATCTGGCAGGACGTGAGCCTCACCCTGCCCGCCGGAGAGGTCAGCGTCATGCTCGGTCCGTCCGGTACCGGAAAGACCGTGTTTCTCAAGTCGCTCATCGGACTGCTCAAACCGGAGCGCGGACGTGTCCTCATCAATGGGGTGGACATGGTGAACAGTCCCGAGCGGGATATCTACGAGACCCGCAAAATGTTCGGGCTCATGTTCCAGGACGGCGCCCTTTTCGGTTCCATGTCCCTCTTCGACAACATCGCGTTTCCGCTGCGCGAGCACACCCGCAAGAAGGAGTCGGAGATCCGCCGCATCGTCATGGAGCGGATCGAGGTCGTCGGTCTGCTGGGCGCCGAGGGCAAACTGCCCGGGGAGATCAGCGGTGGCATGCGCAAACGGGCCGGGCTGGCCCGCGCGCTCGTGCTCGACCCGCAGATCATCCTGTGCGACGAACCGGACTCCGGACTCGACCCCGTGCGCACCGCCTACCTCTCCCAGCTGCTGATCGACCTGAACGCGCAGATAGACGCGACGATGCTGATCGTCACCCACAACCTCGACATCGCCGCCACGGTCCCCGACAACATGGGCATGCTCTTCCGGCGCGAACTCGTCACCTTCGGCCCGCGCGAGGTCCTTCTCACCAGTGAGGAGCCGGTCGTGGCCCAGTTCCTCGCCGGACGGCGCGAGGGCCCGATCGGGATGTCGGAGGAGAAGGACGCCGCCACCCTCGCCGCCGAGGCCGCCGGACCGCGCCCCGCGGGAGCGGACCTGCCCCGTGAGATCGTCCCGCAGCTGGAGCCGTCCCCCGGCCTTCCGCCGCGCCGCGCCGTCACCCGGCGCCGCGAGCGGGTCCTCGGCATGCTCGACCGGCTCCCGCCCGCGGCCAGAGAGGCCATCGAGCGCACCTACGCCGGCGCGCCGGGGCCGGCCGTGCCCAGCACCGGGAGCGGCGCATGATCACCGGCGCGCTGCGGCAGACCGGACAGCTCTTCGCACTCGCCGCCGAGGTGGCCCGCGCGATCTTCCGACGGCCCTTCCAGTTCCGGGAGTTCGTCGAACAGTTCTGGTTCATCGCCAGCGTCACCATTCTGCCCGCCGCACTGGTCTCGATACCGTTCGGCGCCGTGATCGCCCTCCAGGTCGGCTCGCTCACCCAGCAGTTGGGCGCCCAGTCCTTCACCGGCGGCGCCAGCGTGCTGGCCGTCGTGCAGCAGGCCGGCCCGCTGATCGTCGCCCTGCTGATCGCCGGTGCCGCCGGCTCCGCCATCTGCGCCGATCTCGGCTCCCGCACCATCCGCGAGGAACTGGACGCCATGGAGGTCATGGGCGTCTCGCCCGTGCAGCGCCTGGTGGTGCCCCGGGTCCTGGCCACCATGGGGGTGGCGGTCCTGCTCAACGGCCTGGTCTCCGCGGTCGGCATCCTCGGCGGCTACGTCTTCAACGTCTTCCTCCAGGACGGCACCCCCGGCGCCTACCTGTCCAGCTTCTCCGCCCTCGCCCAGCTGCCCGACCTCTACATCAGCGAACTGAAGGCCCTGGTCTTCGGGTTCATCGCCGGCATCGTCGCCGCCTACCGCGGCCTGAACCCGCGCGGCGGCCCCAAGGGCGTCGGTGACGCCGTCAACCAGTCCGTCGTCATCACCTTCCTGCTGCTGTTCTTCGTCAACATGGTGATGACGGCCGTCTACCTCCAACTCGTCCCGCCGAAGGGAGGCTGAGGTCCGGTGGCCTCCCCGCTCGTCTGGCTCGACCGCTCCGGCGACCAACTCCTCTTCTACGCCCGCTCCCTGCTCTGGATCCCGCGCACCCTGCGCCGCTACCTCAAGGAGGTGCAGAGGCTGCTGGCCGAGGTCGCCTTCGGCACCGGCGGCCTCGGGGTCATCGGCGGCACCATCGGCGTGATGATCGCGATGACCCTGTTCACCGGGACCGTCGTCGGACTCCAGGGGTACGCGGCCCTGGACCAGATCGGCACCGCCGCGTTCACCGGATTCGTCTCCGCGTACTTCAACACCCGCGAGATCGCCCCGCTCGTCGCCGGACTCGCCCTGTCGGCGACCGTCGGCGCCGGGTTCACCGCGCAACTCGGTGCCATGCGCATCAACGAGGAGGTCGACGCCCTGGAGGGCATGGGCATCCGCTCCCTGCCCTACCTGGTCACCACGCGCATCATCGCCGGCGTCGTCGCCATCGTGCCGCTCTACGCCATCGGACTGCTCTCCTCCTACCTGGCGTCCCGCTACGTCACGGTGCTCTTCAACGGCCAGTCACGAGGCACCTACGACCACTACTTCAACCTGTTCCTGTCACCGACGGACGTGCTGCTCTCCGTCCTGAAGGTGCTCCTCTTCAGCGTCATGGTCATCATCGCCCACTGCTACTACGGCTATCGCGCCTCCGGCGGCCCGGCCGGGGTCGGCGTCGCCGTCGGCCGGTCGGTGCGCAACGCCATCGTGCTGATCAGCGTCACCGACTTCTTCCTGTCGCTGGCCCTGTGGGGCGCCACCACGACCGTGAAGGTGGCGGGTTGAGATGAGCGGTGCACGAGGCGCGACACTGCGCCGCCGACTCGCCGGAGTGGTGTTCCTGGTGGTCCCCGTGCTGCTGGCGTGGCTGGCCGTCGCCGTCTACGACAAGAAGTTCACCGACTCCGATCCGGTGGTCGTGGAGACCGGCAGCGTCGGCAACGAGATGCACCGGGGTGCCGAGGTGAAGCTGCGCGGTGTGGTCGTCGGCGAGGTGCGCGCCATCGACGCCACCGACGACGGCGCCCGGCTCACCCTCGCCCTGCGGCCCGGCGCCCTCGCCGGCATACCGGCCGACGTGCGCGCACAGATGCTGCCGACCACCCTGTTCGGCGAACGGTTCGTCGCCCTGGTCCCGCCCGCGGGGTCGACCGCACGGCCGCTGGCCGCCGGCGCCGTCATCCCGCAGGACCGCTCCGCCAACGCCGTCGAACTGCAACAGGTGCTCGACAACGTGCTGCCGATGCTCACCGCCGTCCAGCCGCAGAAGCTCTCCGCCACCCTCTCCGCCGTCTCCCGGGCACTCCAGGGACGCGGCGACCGGCTCGGTGACACCCTCACCCTCCTCGACTCCCACCTGCGGAAGTTCAACCCCCAACTGCCCACCCTCAACCGCGACCTGAAAGAACTCGTGAAGGTCAGCCACATCTACGCGGACGTCGCACCCGACGTCATCACGGCCCTCACCGACTTCACCACCACCAGCGGCACCCTGGCCGAGAAGGACAGCGAGCTGGCCGGCACCCTCGGCGCCACCACGAGGACGGCGGAGGACGTGACCGCCTTCCTGCGGCAGAACAAGGACAACATCATCCGGCTCAGCGCCGCCTCCCGGCCCACCCTGGAACTGCTCGCCGAGTACTCCTCCTCGTTCCCCTGCACCCTGCGCACCCTCGCCGACTTCGTCCCGGCCATGGACAAGGCCCTCGGCAAGGGCACCGACCGGCCCGGCCTGCGCGTCGACGTCACCACGGTGCCCTCCCGCGGCGCCTACCGCCCCGGCGCCGACACCCCCGCCTACGAAGCCGGGGGAGGCCCTCGCTGCTACCCGGTGCCCTACCTCGGCGTGTCCGCGCGGCCGGCCGTGCAACTGCCCGCCGAGGCGGACCAGGGCCTGGGCCCGGCCAACTCCCCGCAGGAGAACGACCTCGTCAACGAACTGCTCGCACCGGCCACGGGCAAGGCTCCCGCCGACCTCCCCGAATGGAGCAGCCTGCTCGCGGGTCCCGTCCTGCGCGGCACGGAGGTGACCCTGCGATGACGCCCCGCCGCACCGCCCACACCCGGCGCCGGCCGCTGACCGGGCCGCTGCTGAAGTCCCTGGCCTTCCTGCTGGTGACCGCGCTGGCCACGACCGTCCTCGGCCTGAGCGTCGCGGACACCGACGTCGGCGACGACAGCCTCTCCTACAAGGCGCTGTTCACCGACGCCACCGGGCTCGTCGACGGCGACAGCGTGCGCATCTCCGGCGTCGAGGTCGGCGAGGTCACCGACGTCCGCGTCGTCGACCGCAGGATCGCGCAGGTCACCTTCACCGTCGGTGACGACCGGGCCCTGCCCCGCTCGACGACCGCCGCCGTGAAGTACCTCAACATGGTCGGCCAGCGCTACGTCGCCCTGGACCGGGGCAGCGGAGACCTCACCGGCACCCTCGACGGCGGCGACACCATCCCGCTCGACCGCACCGCCCCCGCGCTCGACCTGACCCTGCTCTTCAACGGCTTCAAGCCCCTGTTCGAGGGACTCTCTCCCAAGGACGTCAACGAACTCGCCGGCTCCATCGTGCAGGTCCTCCAGGGCGAGGGCGGCACCGTCGACAGCCTCGTGCGGCACATCGGCTCGCTCAGCACGACGGTCGCCGCGAAGGACAAGGTCATCGGCGAGGTGGTGAAGAACCTCAACACGGTCGTGACCACCCTCAACGACCGCGAGGCCGACTTCGACGACCTCGTCGACACCCTCCAGAAGCTCGTCACCGGCTTCAACGACGACCGCAAGCCCCTGGGCAAGGCCGTCGCGGCCATGGGCGACCTCACCACCGTGACCGCCGACCTCCTCGACGAGGGACGCGAACCGCTCAAGCGGGACATCCGCGAACTGGGCCGCCTCTCCGGCAATCTCGGCGACGCCACCCCGCAGATCGAGGACTTCCTGGCCAGGACGCCCGCCAAGATGACCGCCCTGGGCCGCCTGTCCTCGTACGGATCCTGGTTCAACCTCTACCTCTGCGAGGCACGCGTGGGCGGAGTGACCACCTCCGACGGCTCCGACCCGCCGACCGGCATCGCGGTCACCGAAGCGAGGTGCGGCGCATGAGCCTGCTGCCGCGGCGCGAACGCCGCAGCGAACCCGCCGCCGTCCCCGGGCCACGCCGCTCGCGCCGGCCGCGCCTGAAGCCGGTCAAGGACCGCGACCCGGTCGTCGTGGCGGTCGTCGGTCTGCTCCTGCTGGCCCTGCTCACCGTCTTCGCCTACAACGCCGATCGGCTGCCCCTGACCGGCGGCGGTACCACCTACAGCGCCGACTTCACCGAGGCGGCCGGCCTCGACGAGGGCGACGAGGTGCGCATCGCCGGCGTCAAGGTCGGCGAGGTCACCGGCGTCACGCTCGACGGCGACCGGGTGAAGGTCAGCTTCGCGGTGGAGGACGCCTGGATCGGCGACCGGACCACCGCAGCCATCGCCATCAAGACGCTGCTCGGCGACAAGTACCTGGCCCTCGACCCGCTCGGCTCGGGCCGGCAGGACCCCGGCACCCGCATCCCGCAGGCCCGCACCACCTCCCCGTACGACGTCACCCAGGCCTTCCAGGACCTCAGCGGCACCGTCGACGCCATCGACACCCAGCAGCTCGCCAAGAGCTTCGAGACCATCTCGGAGACCTTCGAGGACTCGCCGCCGCACGTCCGCAAAGCCGCCACCGGCCTGTCCGACCTGTCGAAGTCCGTGTCGAAGCGCGATCGCGAGCTGTCCGAACTCCTGAAGGGCAGCGCCGAGTTCACCAAGACGCTGGAGAACAAGAAGTCCAGCTTCGAGACGCTCATCGAGGACGCGGGTCCCCTGCTCGGTGAACTGCGGGACCGCCGTGACGCCATCAGCGCCCTCCTGGAGGGCAGTCGCGACCTCGGTACCGAACTGGGCGGCCTGGTCGAGGACAACGACAAGCAACTGGGGCCCACCCTCAAGGCACTCGGCCGTGTCACCACCGTCCTGGAGGAGAACAGCACCCAGCTGGACCGGACGCTGGCCCTGGTCGGCCCCTACTACCGCCTCGTCGGCAACACCCTCGGCAACGGCCGCTGGTTCGACAGCTACCTCTGCGGGGTCGTGCCCCGCGACTACCTGCCCGCACAGTCCCAGCCCACGACCGGGTGCATGCCGCCGAAGCAGCAGGCGGCGGCCCGGGGGAGCGGTGAGCGATGAGCAGACGCAGAAGACTCCTCTCGGCCGCGATCGCCCTCGCCGTGGTCGCCGCGGGACTGGCCACGGTACGGGCCCTCGACTCCACCGGCACCCGACTGACCGCCTACTTCGACCGCGCCGTCGGTATCTACGCCGGCTCCGACCTGCGCATCCTCGGCGTCCGGGTCGGCGAGGTGGAGTCGGTACGGCCCCAGGGCACCCGGGTGCGGGTCGAGCTCGCGCTCGACGCCGGCGTACGCGTCCCCGCCTCGGCCCGCGCCCTGGTGGTCGCACCCAGCGTCGTCGCCGACCGCTATGTGCAGCTCACCCCGGCCTACCGCTCCGGACGGACGCTCGCCGACGGCGCCGTACTGCCCGCCTCCCGCAACCGCACCCCGGTCGAGATCGACCAGCTCTACGCGTCGATCACCGACCTCAGCAAGGCACTGGGCCCCGACGGGGCCAACTCAGCCGGTGCCCTGTCCGACCTGCTGAAGACCGGCGCCGCCAACCTCGACGGCAACGGCGAGGCCATCGGTGACGCCATCGAGGAGTTCGGCAAGGCCGCCAAGACCCTCGACGGCTCCAGTGACGACCTGTTCACCACCCTCAGCCGCCTGCAGACCTTCACCACCATGCTCGAGGAGAAGGACACAGACGTACGCACCGCCCAGGAACGCCTGGACACGGTCGTCGGTTTCTTCGCCGACAACAAGGACGACCTGGCCGGCGCCCTGGAGGAACTGGGCACCGCCCTGAGCCAGGTGAAGACCTTCATCAAGGACAACCGGGGCGAGCTGAAGAAGAACGTCGACAAGCTGGTGCCGATCACCGAGACCCTGGTCCGGCAGCGCACCTCGCTGGCCGAAACCCTGGACGTCGCACCGCTGGCCGCGGGCAACATCGTCGGCGCCTACGACACCGACACCGGCATGCTCGACGGTCGCGCCAACCTCAACGAGATCAGCATGGGCGGCCCGTTGCTGCCCCTGCCGGCGACCGGAGGCTCCACCACCACCTCGGGGGGTGGGAAGAAGTGAAGCGCGTCATACGGCGCCGGGGAACGGGGACCGACCCGGTTCAGGCCCCGGGCGAGGACCGGGTGGAGACCGCGCGGGCCGACCGGGTGGAGGGCCACGGTACGGTGAGGCGGGGAGCGCTCACCACCGGTACGGCCGTCGGCGCCGGGCTGGGCGGACTCCTCGCCCTCGGACTCGGCTTCGCCCTGGCCCTCGGCGCGTTCTCCGCCACCGCCCCGCGCTTCGGCGGCATCGAGGACCTGTCCCTGCCCGGTGGCGCCGACCTCGGCTCCCACCCCTACACCGTCAGCGCCGAACTCGACGACGTCCTCAGCCTCGTGCCCCAGGCCGCGGTCAAGGTCAACGACGTCGCCGTCGGCCGGGTCACCGCCATCCGCCTCGACGGTGACGACTGGTCGGCCCGCGTCACCATGGAGATCAACGGCGACGTACGGCTGCCCGCCGACGCCGCCGCCCGCCTCGAACAGTCCAGCCTGCTCGGCGAGAAGTACATCCAGCTGGTCGCGCCCGCCACGTCGGCCGCCCCGGGGAGGCTCGGCGACGGCGCCGTCATCCCGCTGTCGCGCACGGGCCGCAACACCGAGGTCGAGGAAGTGTTCGGCGCCCTGTCCCTGCTGCTCAACGGCGGTGGCGTCAACCAGCTCAAGACCATCACCCAGGAGCTCAACAAGGCCCTCGGCGGTCGCGAGCCCGAGGTCCGCTCGATGCTCAAGCGCGTCGAGGAACTGGTGGCCAACCTCGACGACCACCGCGGCGACATCACCGACGCCCTCGACGGCGTCAACCGGCTGGCCTCGACGCTCGCCGGCCGCAAGGACGACGTACGCACCGTCCTGACCGACCTCTCACCCGGGCTGAAGACCCTGCACGAACAGCGCGGCTCCCTGCTCACCATGCTGCGCTCCCTGGACACGCTGTCCGGGGTCGCCGTCTCCACCGTCGAAGCGAGCAAGGACGACATGGTCGCCGACCTCAAAGCCATCGCACCCACCCTGAAGGCGCTCGCCGACGCCGGCACCGACCTCCCCGACTCCCTTCAGGTGCTGCTCACCTACCCCTTCACGGACGAGGTGCTGAACGGGGTGAAGGGCGACTACCTCAACGTGTACCTGAACATGACGGCAGCCCCCGGCACACAGGTCATCCCGCCGCTGGTGCCCCGGAGCACCCCCTCCCCCTCCCCCTCCGCCTCCCCGCAGAGCGGGCGGGGTGCCGCGACCGGGAAGAGGTCCGGCGCCGGGACCGGTTCCGCTCCCTCGGCCCCCCTGCCCCTGCCCTCCGTGCCGACGCCGTCCGGGAACGGAGGCGCACAGGGATGATCACCCTCGCCGTACGCCTCAAGAACCTCGCCTTCCTGGTCATCGCCGTCCTCGTCCTCGGCTTCGTCGGCATCCGCTACGCGGACCTCGGCCGGTACGTCGGCGTCGCCGACTACTACACCGTCGACGTCGAACTGCCGCGTACCGGTGGCCTGTTCACTCACTCGGACGTCACCTACCGGGGCGTGTCGGTGGGCCGGGTCGGCCCGATCGACCTCACCGCCGACGGCGTGGTCGCGCACCTGCGCATCAAGAAGTCCGCCCCCCGCATCCCCGCCGACACACGAGCCGTCGTGGCCGGGCTCTCCGCGGTCGGCGAGCAGTACATCGACCTGCGGCCCGAGAGCGACACGGGGCCCTACCTCGCCCAGGGCACTCGCATCGAACAGCCCGACACGGAGGTGCCGGCTCCCGTCACCGACGTCCTCACCAGCCTGAACGACCTCACCCGCTCGGTGCCGCTGGAGGACCTCCGCACGGTCGTCGACGAGTTGGGCAAGGCGTTCGAAGGGCACGGCGACGACCTCCAGGCACTGCTGGACAACGGCAGCGCCTTCGTCGAGGCCGCCGACCGGGCCCTGCCGTCCACCACTCGTCTGCTCACCGACGGGGAGACGGTGCTGCGCACCCAGGCCGAGGAGGCGGAGGCCATCCGCGGTTTCGCCGACGGCGCCGAGGAACTCGCCCGCACCCTCAAGGGCTCCGACGCGGACCTGCGCCGGCTGCTCACCGTCACGCCAGAGGCCGCCTCCCAGGTCAGCGGCCTTCTCAGGGACCTCGACCCCAGCCTGGGCGTCGTCCTCGCCAACCTGCTGACCACGTCCGAGGTCGCCGTCACCAGGCAGCGCGGCATCGAGGAACTGCTCGTGAAGTACCCGGCGGCCGTCTCCGCCGGCGCCACCGCCGTCGACGGAGGAACGATGAAGCTGGGCCTGGCCGTCACCTTCTTCAGCCCTCTGCCCTGCACCACCGGATACGGCGGCACCCGCTACCGCAACGGACTGGACCTCGGCACCGCCCCCGCTCTCAACACCGGCGCCTCCTGCACCGCCCCGGCCGCGAGCGGAGTCAACGTGAGAGGCTCCGCCAACGCGCCCCGGGGCGGCGCGGTGCCCGATCCGGCCAGGCCCGGTTCCCTCCCCTCCGGCAGCGGGAAGCCGCCCACGTCCACGAGTACGTCCGCCACGCCGCTTCCGGGCGCCCTCGCGCTGCCGAACGTGGGCGGGGCCGGGGCGCAGGGCCTCGCGGGGCTTCTCGGCGCGGACACGGAGGACGGCCGATGAGGCGGGCCCGGCTCCTCGCCGGGGCGGGCCTGGCGCTGGCACTGGCCTTCTGCGGCACCGGCGCGTGGACCTACGCGCAGGCACGCGGTGACGATTCGCTCGCCTACGGCCGTGAGCGCGACGAAGCGCTCGTCGACGGGCGCGACCGCCTCTCCGCGCTCCACACCCTCGACGCCTCCTCACGGGAGCGCGCACAGGTGAGCCTCCAGGCCTGGCGTGCCGCCTCGACGGGCCCGCTGCGGGAGGAACTCGGGCGTACCCGGCCCGAGAAGGGGGCCTCGGCGCGGGGCACGGTCACGGAGGCCGCCCTCACCGCCCTCGACACGCGGGCGGGCACCGCCAAGCTCATCGCGACCGTGCGCATCGAGGTCACGCCCGCCGGAGCGAAGCGGACGACCACGGACCGCAAGCGTCTGGAAGCGGTCCTGGCCCGCACGGGTGAGGGCGAATGGAAGGTCAGGGCAGTGAGCGCGGTACCGCTCGCGCGGACGGCTGAGGAGGACGACGGCCGATGACACGGCTGCTGCACATCAGGCGATCACGGGACTCCGCCGCCCCGGGCGGAGAGGGCCCGTCGCCCGGCGCCGACCGCGACGAGGACACGCGTCCCGAAGGCGGCCGGGCGCCGCAGGAGGACGGGGCCGGCCCGCAGAGCGCGTCCGGCATCGCTGCCGGCCCCGGTACGGAGGCGGTGTCCGGCACGGCCGCCGAGCACGGCGAGGGGACCGAAACCGGTGCGGAGGCCGACACCTGGGCGGAAGCCGGGAACGGCGCGGAGGCCGACAACGGCGCCGAGGCCGGGAACGGCGCGGAGGCCGACAACGGCGTGGAAGCCGGTCACGACGCCGGCGCGGAGGCGGAGGCCGGGAGCCGTGCCGAGGCCGGGGACGACAGGACGGCCGAGCAGGACGACGGCGCCGCGGTGCCGAGCCCGGACCTCCGTCGCCCTTCGCGCGGCCGGCTCCGGCAGGCCGTCCTGGCGGCGTGTGCCGCCGCGCTCGTCCTGGCCGGCTGCGGATTCTTCCACGAAGCCCACCAGTTGCGGGACACCCCGTCGGCCGAGAACCAGGCGTTGACCGACGCCGGAGCGAGCACCCGCGTCGCCGGTGACGTCGGCAACGCCCTCGCTCGCGTCTTCTCCTACACGCCGGACGGAGTCGAGGCCACCGAGCGGTCCGCGCGCTCCGTCCTCGGAGGGCGCGCGGCCCGTCAGTACACCGAGCTGATGGGCCGCATACGGGCGGACCTCGCACAGCAGCGCGTCACCCTGAGCACCCAGGCCGTACGCACCGGAGTGATCGAACTCGACGGCGACCACGCGCGACTGCTGGTCTTCCTCGACCAGACGTCCCACCGCGGCAAGGACGGCACCACCTCCGCGGCGGCCCAGCTCACGGTCACCGCGCGATGGGAGGAGGACCAGTGGCGGATCGTCGACATCAGGACCCACTGAAGCCGGCGCGGGGGAGGAGAGCACTCATGAGACGCGTGGTCGTCCCGCCGACCGGACTCCGGGCGCTGCCGGTCACGGCCCTCGCCCTCGCCCTCACCCTTGTGGCGGGGGGCTTCGCGGTGTGGACGGGCTGGGACTGGTACGACGCGGCGCACGACGACACGGCGGCGTACGCCGTGCAGCGCGACGAGGCCCTCGCGGCCGGTGAGCAGGCCGTGCAGAACCTCAACACCCTCGACCACCGAAGCCTCGATCGGGGCCTCGACCTGTGGGAGTCCTCGACGACCGGAGACCTGCACGAGCAACTGGCCGCCGGGCGAGCTGAGTTCGCCACCCAGGTGAAGGCCGCCAAGACGGTCACCACCGCACGGGTGCTGTCCGGCGCCCTCACCGAACTCGACGACCGGGCCGGCCGCGCCCGGGTGCTCGTCGCCCTGCGGGTGACGGTGAAGGCGCCCGGTGACGCGAGCACCGACAAGGACAGCCGCATGCTCGGCGAACTGACCCGCACCGGCGGTCACTGGAAGCTCAGCGCCCTGGGCCAGGCTCCCGTCGGCGGCACGCCGGCCGGCTGACCCGGCCGGAGGAGAGGACGACACACGATGCCGACGACCCGGCACCACATCAACGGGCGGCGCCGCCGCCAGGCCCGCGAGGCCCAGCGGACGCAGGCCCCGGACGCTCGGCGCACGGTGGGCGCGGCCGGTACCGGCCTGGCCGTGCTGTCCGAGCGCGACACCGCACCTACCCCCGCGGCCGGAGCGGTCCGGTCGGACCCGTCGGACCCGTCGGACCCGTCGGACCTGTCGGAACGGTCGGACCTGTCGGAACGGCCGGACGAGAAGGAACGACCGGACGCGACCCCTCGGCCGACGCGGACCGCGCGACGCCCCCGTCCGTGGGCGCTCGTGCTGCTGTGCCTGCTGACCGTCGCCCTCGGCGGCTTCGCCGGTTGGGCACACGCCCGCGCCGAAGGACTCCGTGACGACCCCGCGGCACGCAACACCGCCCTGACCGACATCGCCCGCACCAGCGAGGTCAAGGGACACACGGCCAAGGCGGTCGCCGCGCTCTTCTCGTACGACCACGCCGACCCCAGCGCCTTCGACAAGGCCGTGAAGGGCTGGTTGACGGGTAGGGCCGTCGAACAGCACCGGGTCCTGCTCGGTGACCTCCGCACGCGTGCCGACCAGCAGAAGGCCGTGATCACCACCACGGTCACCGACAGCGCGGTCGAGCGCATCCAGGGCGACCGGGCCCGGGTCCTGGTCTACGCCGACCAGAGCAGCGTCAGCACCGCCGGCGACACGAAGGGCGCGACGCCAGGGGACGAGCACAAGGCGGGGCAGGCGGGGGAGGAGCAGGCGCGGGACCAAGGCACGTACGCCGGGGCGATGTTCGCCGTCGACGTCGTGCTGCGCGACGGCCGTTGGCTCGTCTCGGGCATCGACACCTTCGACCGCTGAGCATCGTCCCGGGCGCCCACCCCCGTGCAGCCCCCGCCACCACCGCAGCGACCCTCGACCGACCAGGGAGTGACCGCCATGCCCGCACACCGCGCCCGACGTCTGCCCGCCCGGACCCGGCAAGGCCTGCGGGCCACCGCCATCGCCGTCGCCGCGGTGGCCGCGCTCACCGCCTCCCAGGCGCCCGGCCTCCCGCAGAAGGGGGAAGGCCGCCCGGTCGCCGACGACCGGCGTGCTCCGTTCCCGGACGTTCCGTACACCGAGCAGGCCCCGCCGGACGACGGCTCCTACCACACGGAACTCCCGCCCCTGGCCATCACGGACATCGCGCCTCGTGCCGGGCAGGCTGCCAGGGTCCGGGCCGAGTCCGGCATCCCCGGCACCGTGCTGCGCGCCTACCGCGCCGCGGAGAAGTCGGTGGGCCGGACGGATCCGGGGTGTCGCCTGCCCTGGGAGCTGCTCGCGGCGATCGGCAAGGTGGAGTCCGGGCAGGCACGCGGCGGCGCGGTCGACCGGTTCGGCACCACCCTGGGCCGCATCACGGGCCCGGCGCTCGACGGCCGCGGTTTCGCCCTGATCCGCGACACCGACGGAGGTGTCCACGACGGCGACACCGTGTACGACCGGGCGGTGGGGCCCATGCAGTTCCTGCCGTCGACGTGGGCGCGGTGGGGCGCGGACGGCAACGGCGACGGCCGGTCCGACCCCAACAACATCTTCGACGCGGCTCTGGCGGCCGGACACTACCTGTGCGCCGGGGAGCGGAACCTGAGCCGCGCCGGGGACCTGGACCAGGCGATCCTCAGTTACAACCACTCGCGTTCCTACCTCGCCCTGGTCCGCCACTGGCTGGACTTCTACCGCCGAGGCGTGCACACCGTGCCCGACGGCAGGGGGGTCGTACCGCATTCGCCGGGGGCCGGAAGCGACACCCCGGCGACGGAGCCGGTCGACGGCGCCGACGGCGAGGGGTCAGGAGGCAAGGAGGGCGCAGGAGGCGAGGGCGGGATCATCATCGGCCCGGACCCGAGCCCTTCCGCCCCGTCCTCCGCGCCCTCGCCCACGATCGAGCCGTCCCCGTCCGTGACGGGGCCCGGTCCGTCCCAATCGCCGGGTCAGTCCCCCGGCCCCTCCCCGTCGGACACCCCGACCGCGGACCCCTCGCCCACGTCGTCCCCCACCGGTCCCTCGACACCGACCTCCCACCCCGGCACGCCGCAGGACTGTCCCTCCGGCTCGGCGAGCCCCTCCCCGGACACCGGCGCCCCACCCACCGCCGACCCCAGCACCCCCGAGGTCGAGCCGACCTGTCCGGCCTGAGCGGGCGTGGTCGTCTCCGCGGGCCGCGTGCCACCGGACCCGTGGGTCAGACACGGAGCAGGTCGGTCGAGACAGCCCAGAGGCGCTCGGCGGTGGCGGGATCGAGCGCCCATTCCTTGACACCGTGCGGGTGCTGCGCGAGGTCGGCGTCGTTCGGCACGGTGTAGGCCTCTCGTGAATCGTCGAGGTAGTGGCCTCCGGAGTGAGCGAACTCGGGGGCGACGGCCGCGACGATGCTGGTGGCGGCACCCTGCTCGACCGTTTTGTACGTGAAGACTCCGGCGGCCTCGGCCGCGTCGAGCGACTCCTTCTGGGCCGGCGTGAAGTTCCGCTGCAGCCTCGTGGCGACACCGCCCGGGTTCACCGCCTGGGCGATGATGCCGTCGGACGCCCATAGGCGGGTCGCCTCGACGGCGAAGAGGGAGTTCGCCGTCTTCGACTGGGCGTAGGCGATCTGCGGGTCGTAGCTGCGACGCTCGAAGTGGAGGTCGTCGAAGTCGATTCCGGAACGCATGTGCGCCGTCGAACTGACCGAGACGATCCGTGCTCCGTCGCGGTCGGACGCTCCCAGGGCCAGGGCGTCGTGAAGACCGGTGGCCAGGGCGAAGTGGCCGACATGGTTCGTCGCGAATTGCAACTCCCATCCCTCACGCGTGCGTTCGAGGCCGCCGGTGACGACGCCCGCGTTGTTGATCAGCAGGTGAAGCGGGCCGCCCCACGCGTCGACGAAGCGCGTGACGGAGGTCCTGTCGGCGAGGTCGAGCCGGGCGACTCGGGGCCGGATCCCTCCGGTCGACTTCGCGATCGTCTCGGCGACGGTGTCACCCGCAGCCGTGTTCCGGACAGCGAGCGTCACCTCCGCTCCGGCAGCGGTCAACACGCGAGCCGTCTCGTTGCCGATTCCCGAGGAACCTCCCGTCACGATCGCGCGGACGCCGGTGAGGTCAGCGCCCCGCAGCACCTCCTCCGCGGTGCTGGAGGCGGTGAAGGGCGTGGAGATGGGTCTGCGAGTATTCACGGCGGTGACTATACGCACTGGACCATATTTGTATAGTGCGGCTCTCGCTCGTATGCTCGCTTCATGAGCAGTCCCGATGCAGGCCACGCACCGCCGACAGTCGCCGATACCGACCGTCGAACCGTGGTTCTGGACTCCGCCATGGTCACGTTCGCGCGATTCGGTTACCGGAAGACCTCGATGGAGGAGGTGGCGCGGGCGGCGCGCATCTCCCGGCCCGGGCTCTACTTCCTCTTCTCCTCGAAAGAGGCTCTCTTCCGTGCTGCGGTCACCCAGGCATTGGAGCGGGACATCACCGCGGTCGAACACGTCCTGGCGGACACCGGCCGCCCCCTTCCAGAACGCCTCGTCGAGGCGTTCGACCAGTGGGCGGGCCGCTACATCGGCCCGCTGACCCGCGACGTCGCGGCGGTCATCGAAGGCAACCCCGACCTCCTCGGAGAGATCGTCGACACCGCGCCGCGACGTTTCGAGGAACTGATCACGGACGCGATCGCCGTCGATTCGGGACGAGAGGCGGCGGCCCCTGTCGCACAGACGATGATCAGCGCATCGATCGGCCTCAAGCATCAGGCCGCATCACGCGAGTTCTACCTCGAACGACTGGAGGTCGCCATCGATCTCCTGGTGCGCTGAAAACGCGGCCAGGACGCTTCGGGCCGAAGTGGCGGGCGGCGGGTTCGGCGGGCTCAGGACGAGGACATCGTGACCGGGCCGGCCGATGCTTGCTCCCGCTCGATGGATGCGGGCCGGCCGCCTCTGGTGGTCCGTACGGCGGCGGTGATCACCATGTAGCCGAGTTCGTACTCGGCCCGGGCCAGTTCCTCCATGAGCGCGGTCATCGATGCGACGGCCGCTTCCCCGTAGGTGTTCGTCAGGGGTTGCCGCTGCTCGTCGATCGCCCGGCAAGCCCGCGGACTGGTGGGCCGGACCTGCTCGCTCAGGTCCTCCACACCGACCGGGTCGAATCCCGCGGCGTCGAGCAGAGTCAGCAGCCGTTCCGGCGTGGAGACATGCATGGACGGCACCTCCGCCGGTTCCGGTCCGCTCCCCAGTCGTGCGGGGAGGTGCATCAGGTCGGCCAGCACCAGCAGGCCGTCGGCCCGCAGGCAACGGGCGGCCTGCGCCAGCGCCGCTCCCTTGCCGCGCGGGCCCGGCGTATCCGGCAGGTGGGTGAGGACCTCCATCATCAAGGCTCGATCGAACGTCTTTGCGGGGAAGGGGAGCGCGGTGGCCTCGGCGTGGTGGAAGACGAGGCGGCCATCGTGCTGCGTTGTCGCCGCGCGGCGCTGGGCGGTGGCAAGTTGCCGGACGGCGATGTCGGTACCGGTGACCGCGCAGCCGGTCTCCTCGGCGAGCAGCCGGGCGGGCTGCCCGCTGCCGCAGCCGATGTCGAGCAGTGCGGTCCCGGGCCCCAGCCTGAGCCGTTCGCCGATCAGTCTGGTCAGCCGGTCGGCGGCCTGAGCCAGCGGCGCCGGATCCGCCGGGCCGTCGAAGTACCCCTTGTGCAGGGCCTCCGTGCCCGACGCCGACCTGCAGAAGTCCGTGACCAGGTCGTAGAAGTCCCCGACAACCGGCTTGCCCCCGGACGGCTCGTCGCGCGTCGGCCCGTCTTCCTGCTCGTGGTCCTTCAGGACAGCCATGTCATCTCCGGTGGCGGGGTGTAGGTGGTCCGGCTGGGCCGTACCTTCATGCGGACAGCGCTCTCCAGCCAGGTGAGTGCGGCGCCGGTGGGGTCGACGACCGGGACGTACTGCCCGTCAGCCGCCAGCAGGTCCTGGAGCGCCGAGGCGACGCCGATGAAACCGGTGCAGCCGAGCACGATGACATCGGCCTCGCCGGCGGCCACGGCCTGCGACGCCTGGGTGTGGAGGTGGTCGACCAGGGTGGCCTGATCATGCACGGACAGTGTGGGAGTGTTGATGACCCGCACGGAGCCGCAGCGTTCGCTCAGCGCGTCGTGCCGGATCAGCTCACGGAAGATCGGCACCACGCCGGGCAGCACGCTGATGACCCCCACGCGGTGACCCAGTGCCAGCGCGGTGAGCAGGGCGGGCTGGAAGCCGCCGACGACCGGGATGTCCACCACCTCGCGGGCGGCGTGCACGGCCGGGTCGCCGGCGCAGTCGATGAACACTCCGTCGCTGCCGGATGTCGCGGCCTTGACCACCTCGGCCAGGATCGCGGGTGCGGCCAGGGCGATCTCGTAGCGGGAGGCGACCGACCCCACGTCGTCGCCGAGCGCCACGACCTCCACTTCGGTGTCGGTGGCGGTCCATTGCTCGCATTCCTTGCGTACCAGCGGGAGGTGCTCGGCGCTGCCGGGCATGACGACGGTGAGGCGCATGGGCGGTCTCCGATCACGGGCGGAGTGTCAGGGCTGGGCGTCGGGCAGAGGGCGGCAGGCGTCACGGGGCCGCAGTGCGGTGGCCAGGCGTTGGGCGGTCACCAGGGTCAGCCCCAGGGAGAAGCTGGCGCCCGAGGACGCTCCGCACACCACGTGTGCCCGGGGCGGGGTGCGGAAGAGGTCGTAGTCGGACCGGATGATGCGTTCCAGGGAGAACCGGCCCAGCCGTACGTACTGCCGGGGCAGCTCCCGGGCGGGAGGGTCCACCAGCCGCCACCAGTCGGCGGCCTCGGTGAAGTACCGGTCGGCCCGCTCCACCTCGAAGCGCACCAGCTCGCGCAACTTCGGGGTCATCCGCGCCCGCTGTGCCGCCCAGTCCACCTCGTCCCGGGACAGACCGAACGCGGTCAGGTCCTCCAGCGGCAGGTAGAGCCGCCCGTCACCGAGGTCCTCGGCCAGATCCCGCAGGTAGTCGGTGAGCTGCAGCCCGAAACTCGCGGCCGCCGCCTTCCGCTCCGCCTCCGGCTCCCTTCGCCCCCCGGGCATGAGCAGCGCGTTGCCCCACAAGACGCCCTGCACGCACACGCCGTGGATGTACCGCTCCAGATCAGTGAACGACGGATACTGCGCGACCTCGAGGTCCGTGCGGATGGTCGTCATGAAGGTCCGGACCGAGTCCGCGGGGATGTTCCAGGTACGCACGAAGTGGCTGAAGGCGTGTGCCAGGTGCCGTCCCGTCCGGCTCTGTCCGCTCGCCGTCCCGTCGGCCCAGGGATCGTCACCGGCCATCAGGGAGAACACGTTCCGTTCGTACGCCTCTGCCCGTGCCGTTCGCTCGGCGACCGGCCACTCCGGGTCGTCGATGAGGTCGTCCACGTACGTGGAGAAGGCCAGAATCGCGTCCCAGTAAGGGCGCTTGTCCGGAGCCAGCAGCAGCCGGGCCGCCGGATACGCCGCCGAATTGCGCTTCCGCAGAAAGGCGTCGCACGCCGCATAGACCACGGACAGGTGAGGGTCGGTCAGGCCCGCGGCCCGGATCTCCTTGGCGGTCACGTCGTGCTCCCCTTCTGCCGGTTTTCGGCATGGTGTCGCGGGCGGATCACCGCGTATCCCTGCCGCTCCGGGGCGCGCAGCCCGGACCGGCCCGCGAACAGGTCGTTCGCCAGTGGGATGCGCTGGTGGTAGAAGCAGAGGGACGACGGCACCCCGAAGATTTCCGCCGAGCCCAGGAAGAACGGCAGTTCCGCCGTGATGTACCGCAGCGCGTGTTCGAGCTGATGGCACGTCGGGTCACAGCCGGGCCGCCGTGCCAGCAGCACCTCCCGGCTCATCCCCAGCGCGGTCTCCCGCAACCGAGGGTCGCCGGTCAGTATGCCCTCGGCGCTCGCCAGCAGCTTCTGGTAGCAGCTGTGGGAGCTCAGCTCCGACATACGGTGCACCCCGTCGACGTCCCTCGGGTTTCCGGACATCTCCCAGGCCCGAAGTACACGGTTGCGCAGCACGCTCGTCTCCGCGTGTGCCTTCTTCGATGCCTTCTCGGCCGGATATCCCAAGGCCACATAGGTATGCACCAGGGCGGAGTCCGGAATCACCACATCGATCTGTTTGAACTCCGCACGTAGCCAGCCGAGCAGGTCGGCCAGCAGGCCGACCCGGAAATAACTGTTCCCGGGACTCACCCCGACAACGACATGCTCCCGCCGCCCGTACACCGCCCGGCAATTCTCGCTGTACGGTTCCACCACAAAAGAATGGTCAGTCCTCATTGGAGTCAGAGTCACCTTCCCTGTACGACAGGCCACACAGACCAGCCGGACCGAATGCTTCCGCAGCCCGGATTCACAATATCCGGGGCCGTCTCCGTGATGAATGAACGCGCCGCGCCTGCACGGCCACGCAGATCCCCGGATGGGGAATGTCTCCCGGTCAGGTCGGCGCCGGGTGTGCCGACTGCCGTGAACGTAGCCGGTCCCCGCACGGGTGGTCTTCCGGTGAACCAGCCGCTGCCGGAATCGGCCGCGATAAACACGCGATTGCCCGACCGCGGCATACAGAGGGATCAGCCACTACAAGGAAAAACTGACAATCAGACAGAAAGTCCGAGGTGCGACCGCAGGGCATTTGCCCTCCCTCCCCGGAGAGTCGCGCCCACATCTTCTGAGAGCAGTTGTAGCCGCCCCAGTCATGTGCTTACCCATTTCCCCCCGGCCATGCTCTCACTCGAATGGGCGATTCTGCTCCCGCGTCTCTGAAAAGCAGCGCTGGGCAATCTCCACGGCACGGAGATTGCCCAGCGTGAGCCCACCACCCCCGTCAACCGGCCGGGTGCCGGTGCTGCCCTTCCCGGCCGTGGTGCGGCGGGCCGGCGTCGTCCGTGACTTCCGGCTGTGGAAACAAGTGCTCTTCGAAGGCGGTCATACCGAAGAGAAGACCCATCATCACCACGGGCACGAGCAGGGCGAACAGGATCACAGCACCTCCCGGCGGGTCGGTCTGTGGCACCTGGGCGGGCCGCTACCAGGATGCGGCCGATCGGGGGATCACGCATCTGCGCAGGCGCGGCCTTCACATGGCGGTCCCGGTCGGTGGCGGGAACGGTGGGCGCATGACAGTGACGAACGGGGTTCGGCCGACCCTCGGGGTGGAGGAGGAGCTTTCCTGACCGCCGCCGACGGTCGCGCCGTGGCCGATGGTCCTCGCAGATCCTTCCGGGAGCCATGGCCCTGCCGGGTGATCGGTTCTCCGGCGAGCTCATGGAATGCCAGGGGTCCGGGGCCACGCTTCCGGCACTCCCGTACTGGGTGCGCCGGGCTCCACGACGCTTCGCGGCGATCCCCGCTACCTTGCCGAGGAGGCGGTCCTGGTCGGCAGCCATCTGCGTCCGTGGTCGCAGGTGCTGGTCGCGCTGTCGGCCAACTCCCCCTTCTGGGCGGAGCGCGACACCCGATATGCCAGTTGGCGGACCATGGTGGCGCACGCCCTGCCCGTCTTCGGGCCGCCGCCGCACTTCTCCTCCGCGGAGCACTTCGACCAGGTTGCCGCCGACCTGCTGGAGGCCGAGGCGGTCGTCGACGAGGGCATGCTCCTCGTTACCCGACCGGCGTGAAGGCCGGCCTAGCCGGTTCCGCGGTCCAGGACGCGGCGGGCGGCCTCGGCCTCGGCCGCAGACGGGGACAGCTCGTCGAGAGTGTCGAGCTCGGTGTCCGTTTCCAGTTCTTGTTCCCAGGTCGCCGCGAGCCGTTCCTGTTCCTTTCGCGGCTTGGCGCCGACGGCCTCCCGGTGGTCCGGGTCCAGAGCCGCCAGGAAACGTCCGACCGGGTCCGTCGGCATACTGTGCTCCTTGTCGCCAGGAAGGGTGTCACTCCGGGCCAGCATGGCCAACCGGGTTCGGGCCGATCGCCCGACACGGCCAGGGACCACCCGGATGGCGCCGCCGCCCCGAAGGGCCCCCGAGTGCCGCGAGGCGTCTTCAGGCCTGCGGGTGGAGTACGACCTTCGTGTAGCCCTCGACCCGCTTGTCGAACTTGTCGTACGCGGTCGGAGCCTGCTCGAGGGGCAGCTCGTGCGATACGACGAAGCCGGGCGTCGCGCGGCCCTCGATGATCATGTCCCGTAGCCGGCGGTTGTAACGCTTGACGTTGCACTGCCCGGTGCCCATGCGCAGTCCCTTCTCGAAGAGACGCCCGATCGCGACCATGAGCATGCCGTGCTTGGCCTGTTCGTCCGGTCCGCCGGGATCGCTCGGGACGTACAGCCCCGGCACCCCGAGAGCGCCCGTCGGCCGGACCGTCTCGACCAGCGAGTTCAGGACGGTCGCCGGCTCCTCGCGATCCTTGCCGGGCGCCTCGGCCTGCGCCTGGTAACCGACCGCGTCGATGCCCTTGTCCGTGCCCTCGCCCCCGGTCTGCTCCTTGATCTGCTCCGCCGCGTTGCCCGCGGTGAAATCGATGGGGACGGCCCCGATCTCCTCGGCCTTCCGCAGCCGCTCCGCCACCCGGTCCACCACGAACACCTTGCTCGCGCCGCGCAGCATCGCCGAGTAGGCCGCCATCAGACCGACCGGGCCACCGCCGTAGACGGCGACGCTCTCACCGGGCCGCACGTCGGCCAGCTCGTTGCCGTGATAGCCGGTCGGGAAGATGTCGGCGAGCAGGACGAAGTCGGTCTCCTTCTCGGTGCCCTCGGGGAGCTTCAGGCAGTTGAAGTCGGCATACGGCACCCGCACGTACTCGGCCTGGCCGCCCGTGAACGGCCCCATCGCGACATAGCCGTAGGCTCCGCCGGCGAAGCCCGGGTTCACCGTCAGACAGAAACCCGTGAAACCCGTCGTGCAGTTCTTGCAGAAGCCGCAGGCGACGTTGAACGGCATGACGACCCGGTCTCCCCGGCTGAGCGACGTCACACCCTCCCCGGTCTCCTCCACGACTCCCAGGTTCTCGTGGCCGAACACGATGCCCGGCTCGGCGGCGGTGCGTCCCTCGTACATATGCAGGTCGGAGCCGCAGATGGCGGTGGACGTGACGCGCACGATCACGTCGTTGGGGTGCTGGATCCGGGGATCCTCCACTTGCTCGACCGCCACTTCGAACGGTCCCTTGTACACGACGGCCCTCATGCTCGAGCACCTCCACTGGGTGTGCTTGATCGCTTGTGTGTGCTTGATCGCTCACACTCGGAACAGCAGTGCCGGACCGGTCTTCTGTGCTGTACCTCATACTCCAGACTGGTACATGATGAGACAATTTGCACCAGGGCCGCCGGGGCCCTGTCCACCCGTTCCGGAAGGGTCCGCAACTTTGTCACGACGCATCGGTAGGCTGCTCGTCCCGGTCCCGGGGCTGTCCGGGACGACTTACCCGGAGGGGACCCGCGTGGCCATTCGGGGCACCGGGGGATCCGTCGACGGTTTCGTCGGCGGGGACTGGCTGCCGCTCGCCTGGTGGGAGTTCGCCGACGTCCGGGCAGAGGACGCCGCCGACAGGTGACCCCGGTCGGGCCGGCGCCCGCCACCGCCGGCACGAGCGGACCGCGCTCGTCGGGTTGGTCACCGGACGAGCGCGGCGCCCGTTGCGTACGAGCTCGGTGCGATCAGAGCTCGTCCTCCGCGAGGTCCAGGTCGGCGAGGTCGCTCTCGGAAAACTCGGCGTCGTCCGTCATCGCAGCGCCGAAGAAGCCCTCCATGAGCTCCATCGGGTTCAGCTCGGTGGCATCGGCCGGGGCGGTGGGCTTGGTGCCGTCGCTCATCCGCAGGGTCAGACCCAGCTTCTTGACCTGGGCGTTCTCGGCCAACGCGGCGAGATCCACGTCCACCTCGGTCAGCTCGCCGTTCTTGAGCGTGAAGTCCGCCGTCACCTTGGTGTCGGGGGCGTCCTTCAGGTCCTTGTCCGTCGGCAGCTCCATGCCCGGCGGCAGGTCCTTCGTCAGCGGACGGATCTCGCCGAACAGCTTGGTGATCAGCGTGCGGAAGGGAGCCGTGGCGGTGATGTGCTCGGTGCCGTCCTCGCCGTCGGCCGTCTTGAAGTCCACCTCACGGGCGATGATCGCGCGGACGGCGTCCGCGAGCTTCTTCTGCGTCTTGGCGTCGAGGGTCGGCTCGGGTGCGGGACCGCCCTCGGCCTCCTCGCCCGCGGCGGCGGCCTCCCGCATCTCCTTGGTGTTGAACTTCACCCACTTGCCTTCAAGGACGCTCTTGAGGGCCCCGGCCTCCGGAGGCAGGTCCTCGGCGGCCGGGGCAGGGCTGCCCGCCATCCGGCCGATGGTGTCGAAGTCGGCACGGACGTAGGCGTAATCGCCGATCATGCGGTACTCGGCGAGATCGCCGTCCGCATTGCTGATCTTCATGGCCATGCCGACGAAGTCCTTCTCGCCGGACTCCTCGATCGGCTTCTTCGACTGCACGGAAACCGTGATCGTCGCGTCGCTGATCAGCTCGGCGGCCTCGTCCGGGATCTCGTCACCGGGCGCCGGCTCGGACTTGGCGTCCAGCGCCTTCAAAGACGCGACATCGGTGTCCAGGTCGAGCTCGAAGGAGAGCGTCTTCTTCTTGCCGAGCTGGTCGAAGGCCTTGTCGAGCTTACTGCCGGCGGAGAGCTGCTCCGCCGTTCCGCAGGCGGCGGAGCCCGCGAGGACGGCACCGGCTACGGCGGTAGCGGTCAGGGTCTTGCGTATGGCGCTGATGATGGTCTCCTTGTGGGTCCGATCACGGTGTGATCGATCAGAAGACTCACAACCCGCTCACAAGGTTGTCCCGGCCGCCTCGCGCTGTCGCGGGTCACTGACCGGGCCGGAGGGGAGTCCGCTCGTGTCAGGGCGTGTTGGGGGGTTCGCCGCGGCGGGTGGAACCGGGTGCGCGGCCGATCGGTCGTGGGGCGTGGGCAGCGGAGGACAGCTGCCAGGGCACGCTGGTCACGGTGACGCCCGGGGTGAACAGCAGGCGGCTCTTGAGCCAGAGGGCGGACTGGTTGTGGAGGAAGTTCTCCCACCAGTGACCCGCGACGTATTCGGGGATGAAGACGGCGACGACGTCGTGCGGGCTGGTTCGGCCCACGGAGCGTACGTATTCCACCGCCGGTCTGGTGATCTCGCGGTAGGGGGACCGAAGGACCTTCAACGGCACCTGGATGTCGAAGTCGTCCCACTGCTTGCGCAAGGTCGCCAGTGACGCCTGGTCGACCGCGACGGTGAGCGCTTCCAGGCTGTCGGGCCGGAACGCGCGAGCGTAGGCGAGGGCCCGCAGGGTCGGCTTGTGCAGCGTGGAGACGAGCACGATCGCGAAGACCCGGGACGGCGGCGTGCTCTCCGGACGAGGGTCGGTCACCGCGAGTTCCGCGGAAACACGGTCGTAGTAGCGGCGGATGCCTCGCATCGTCAGCCACAGAACGACCGCGGCGAGTACGGCCAGCCAGGCGCCCTCGGTGAACTTGGTGGCCAGCACGATCACCAGGACCAGGCCGGTGACGACGGCACCGGTCGTGTTGATGGCGCGGGCCAGTTGGTGGAGGCGGCGCGACGTGGGGTCGGTCTCGGTGCGCAGTGCGCGGTTCCAATGCCGGATCATGCCGGTCTGGGACAGGGTGAAGGAGGTGAAGACACCAAGGATGTAGAGGTGGATCAGGCTGGTGACTCTCGCCTCGAACCCGTAGAGCAGGAGTCCGGCGACGACCGCCAGGGCGATGACGCCGTTGGAGAAGACGAGCCGGTCGCCGCGGTTGTGGAGCTGACGCGGGAGGTAGCGGTGCTCGGCGAGAATCGAGGCGAGCAGCGGGAAGCCGTTGAAGGCGGTGTTCGCGGCGAGGATGAGGATCAGGGCCGTCGCCGCCTGGACGTAGTAGAACCCGAGGCTGGTGTTCCCGCCGAAGACAGCCGCGGCGAGCTGCGCGATGACGGTGCGCTGGGCGTGCGCGCCGCAGTCGGTCAGTCCGGTGAGCCGGCAGGCGTCGCCGGCGATGTGCACCTCGGTGACGATCGCGAGCGTGGTGACGCCGGCGAACAGGGTGATCGCGATGACGCCCATGACGGCCAGGGTGCTCGCGGCGTTCTTCGGTTTGGGCCTGCGGAAGGCCGGTACGCCGTTGGAGATCGCCTCCACGCCCGTCAGCGCCGTGCAGCCGCTGGAGAACGCGCGCAGCACCAGCATGACCAGGGCCGGCCCGGCCAGGTCCGTGTCGCCCCGTTCCGGAGTGATGCCGTAGCGCGCGCTCTCGGCGACGGGGGTGTCGCCCAGCAGGTAGCGGAGCAGCCCCGTGCCGATCATGATCAGCACTCCACCGACGAACAGGTACGTGGGAGCGGCGAACAGGCGGCCGGACTCGCGCACACCTCGCAGGTTCATCGCCGTCAGCAGGGCCACGAAGCCCAGGGCCATCAGGACGCGGTAGTCGGCCAGCGAGGGCAGCGCCGAGATGATGTTGTCCACTCCTGAGGCGACCGAGACCGTCACGGTCATCACGTAGTCGACCAGCAACGAGGCCCCCACCACCAGCCCCGCCGACGGTCCGAGATTGGTTGAGACGACCGTGTACGAGCCACCCCCGCTCGGATAGGCGTGGACGACCTGGCGATACGACAGCACCACCACCGTCAGCAGGGCGACCACCGCCGCCCCGATCCACGGCGTGAAGTGCAGATAGGCCAGCCCACCGAGGGTGAGGACCAGCAGGATCTCCTGCGTGGCGTAGGCCACGGACGACAACGGGTCGGACGCGAAGATCGGCAGGGCGAGCCGCTTCGGCAGCAGCGTCCCGCTCAGTTCCTCGCTGCGCATGGCCCGTCCGATGACCAGGCGCTTCAGCATTTCGGTCACCCTCGGCACGACGCGATCGTAGACCGGCCGCACCGGCACCGGCCCTGACGACGCGCAGCCGACGTACCCGGGGACCACGGCCCGCTGCCGCTCCGGCCGGATCGTGCCGGGACCCGGCGACTTCCACCCGGGCTGACGCCGTGTCGGCCGTGCCCGGCGGACCCTCCCGGTGGGGGACCGCCGGGCCGGGGATTCCGGTCGAATCGCCGCCAACCCACGCCGCGGACCTGCTGGTTGCCCCAAGCCGGTGCCATCGCTCGCCGGTTCGCTTCGTCCAGACCCTTGACCGGAGCCCGTCCGTGGCTATGGTCTAGACCTAGTGCCGGTAGGTCTAGACCTGTACCGGCCTCCGTCCTCGGTCCCAGGACGCCGGGCCCGCCCGGTGACGACAAGCCTCACGGGTGCGGCACGCCGCATCGAAGGAAAGGGTATGGCATGAACATGAAAAGACGCGTGGCTTTCGCGGTCGGGGCGCTGGTCGCCCCCGTGCTCGCCGTCAGCCTTCCGGCGAGCACGGCGAACGCCCATGGCTGGGTGACCTCGCCCGGGAGCCGGCAGGACCAGTGCGCCGCGGGCATCGTCGACTGCGGCCAGATCAAGTACGAGCCGCAGAGCGTCGAGGGGCCGAAGGGCCTGCGCAGCTGCAGTGGTGGAAACAGCCAGTTCGCCGAGCTCGACGACGACAGCAAGGGCTGGCGGGTCACGCCGGTCGGTACCGCGCACACCTTCACGTGGCACCACACGGCACGGCACGCCACCGACACCTGGCAGTACTTCATCGGCAACCAGAAGATCGCCGAATTCGACGGGCATGGCGCCCAGCCCGCCCCGGACGTCAGCCATCAGGTGAACTTCGGCGGCTTCACCGGCCGTCAGAAGGTGCTCGCCGTCTGGAACGTGGCGGACACCGGCAACGCCTTCTACTCGTGCATCGACGTCAACGTCGGCGGTGGCGGTGACGGCGGAGGTGACGGGGGCGGAGACGGCGGCGGCGACGGCGGCGGCGACGGTGAGCCGGGCGCCTGTACCGCTCCGCTGTGGAACGCCGGGAGTGTCTACACCGGTGGTGACACCGTCTCCTTCGGCGGCCACAACTGGCGTGCCAAGTGGTGGGTGACGGGCGAGGAGCCCGGTACCACCGGTGAGTGGGGTGTCTGGGAAGACCTCGGGGCCTGCACGGCCGGGGGGCCTGGGCCCCTCCCGTCAGCGGCCGGTCGACCCGGACGTGCGGGACGGCGACGTAGGCAGGTACCGGGGTGCTCGCCAGGCGTCCAGCCGGCGCTCCACCGCTGCCCCCAGCGACAGCAGTTCGGCGTCCTGGCGGTCGCCGGCCATCAGGAGCAGGCCGACCGGCAGTTCGCCCACGGACCCGGCGGGCACGGACAACGACGGGTACCCGGCGACCGCGGCCGGGGTGGAGGACGGGATCACGTCGTTGTCGCCCCGCGCGCAGTCGGTCGTCCACGCCGGCGGATTCGTCGGGGAGGCGATGGCGTCCAGGTGGTGCGCGGCCATGGTCTCGTCGATGGACCGCCGGGAGAGGTCCTTCAACTCCGCGCGCATGGCCCGGTACCGGGGGTCGGTGGTCGCAGGCGCGACCAGAGCCTGCTCGAACAGCTCCTGACCGGCGAAGCACGCCTGCTCGGCCGGGTGCGTGCGGTTGAACTCGATCAGCTCGGCGAGGTTTCGGGGTCCGCCACGGGTGGCGAGGTAGGCGTCGATGTCCCGGTGGAACTCACTCAGCAGGGCCGGGAACTCGAGCGCGGCCAGACGCTCCTGGTAGGGCGGGGCCACCTCGACGACCTGGGCCCCCGCGGCGCGCAGTTGTGCCGCTGTGCGGGTCATCAGGGCGTCCACCTCCGTGCCGAGCGAGGGAAGCCGCCACAGGCCGATCCGCTTGCCGCGCAGACCGCCCGGACGCGTGCCCACGTCGGTGAGGCCGAGAGCGCTGCCGGTGCGTACGTGGTCGCGACCACTGAGCACCGCAAGGGTGAGCGCCGTATCGATCACGTTGCGCGCCATGGGGCCGGCCGTGTCCTGCTCGGCGGAGATCGGGACGACGCCCGACTGACTGACCAGTCCGAGGCTGGGCTTGTGGCCGACCACCCCGTTCATCCCGGCCGGGCAGACGATGGAGCCGTCCGTCTCGGTGCCGATCGCCACCTGCGCCAGTGACGCGGCGAGCGCGGCGGCCGAACCGGAGGACGACCCGCAGGGGTTGCGGTCCAGGACGTACGGGTTGTGCGTCTGCCCGCCCACCGCCGACCACCCCGAGGTCGGCCTCGCCGCGCGGAAATTGGCCCATTCGGACAGGTTGGCCTTGCCGAGGATCACCGCGCCTGCCGCCCGAAGCCTCTTGACCAGGGCCGCGTCCGTCTCCGGCGGGCGGCCGGCCAGGGCCGACGACCCGGCCGTGGTCGGCATGTCGCGGGTGTTCACATTGTCCTTGAGCAGCACGGGGATGCCGTCGAGCGGACCCAGGACCTTGCCGTGACGATGCCTGACGTCGCTGGCAGCGGCCTGGCGCAGGGCCGCCGGGTTGGTGCGCAGCACCGCGTTGATCTTCGGGTCGATGGCCTCGATCCGTCGCAGGTACGCCCGCGTCAGCGCCGACGGGGTCAGCGACCCGCGCTCCATGCGCGCCTGCAGTTCGGGGATGGTCACCGTGTCGAGGTCCACTCCGCGGATCAGCGGCGCGTCGGCGGGCGGCGGCGGACCGTCGGCAACCGATGCGGCGGCCTGCGCGCGCTGCCCCGGTGCGCCCGCCGCCAAGAGGGGGGCGACGAGCAGGGCAGCGGTCAGTGCCGTGAGGCTTCTCTTCTTCATGGGGGCCGGCTTCATGGGGGACAGCCCACTGCACGGCACCGGGCGGCGCAAGGGGCCGTCGTAGGGTGTTGCCGACCAGGACGTGCGGTCCCGGGAACCGTTTCTCGCCGACAGACCGGTGACAGCACCGAATGGGTTCTGTTTTCCTGTAAGAAGGTAAAACAGAGGTAGAGGTCCAGCCATTCGCGCACCCGCACCCTCCGGGAGGGGGTCGTAATGGATCCATGGCTGATCTGGTTGATCGTCGCGGCGATTTTTGTCATGGCGGAGATCTTCACTCTCACCGCGGCCCTCGGAATGCTGGGTGCGGCCGCGCTGATCACGGCCGGAACCGCCGCGGCCGGACTGGCACCGCCTTTCCAATTCCTGGTGTTCACCGTCGTCACCACGGTCACCCTCCTCTTCGTGCGCCCCATCGCGCTGCGCCATCTCCTCCAGCCTCAAACGGAGCGATTCGGCGTGGACGCGTTGGTCGGCAAGGCCGCCTACGTCGTCTCCGAAGTGACGGGCATGGAGGGCAGGGTCCGTATCGGCGGGGAGGAATGGACGGCCCGTTCCTACGACGAGACCCTGGTGATTCCTCAGGGAACGACCGTCGACGTCATGGAGATCAGCGGCTCGACCGCCCTCGTCTACCCCCGGGAGTGACCATGGAAGTCACGGCGTTCCTCGTCGCCGGTGTGATCGTCGCGCTTCTCGCGGTTTTCACCGTGGTGCGGGCGGTTCGCATCGTGCCCCAGGCCCGTGCCCGCAACGTCGAACGACTCGGCCGCTACCACCGCACCCTGAAACCCGGACTGAGCCTCGTCATTCCGTACATCGACCGCGTCTATCCGGTGATCGATCTACGGGAACAGGTCGTCTCCTTCAAACCGCAGCCGGTGATCACCGAGGACAATCTGGTCGTCGAGATCGACACCGTGCTGTATTTCCAGGTCACCGATCCCCGCGCGGCCTTCTACGAGATCGCGAATTTCCTCCAGGCGGTCGAGCAGCTCACCGTCACCACGCTGCGCAATGTCGTGGGGTCCATGGATCTGGAGAAGACACTCACGTCACGCGACACCATCAACAGCCAGCTCCGCGGCGTACTCGACGAGGCCACCGGCAAATGGGGACTGCGCGTGAACCGGGTGGAGATCAAGGCCATCGACCCCCCGCAGTCCATCAAGGACGCGATGCAGAAGCAGATGCGGGCCGAACGGGACAAGCGGGCCGCGATTCTCGGCGCGGAAGGGCAGCGCCAGTCGCAGATCCTCACCGCCGAGGGTGACAAGCAGGCCGCCGTCCTGCGGGCGGAGGGCAACCGTACCGCCGAGATCCTCAAGGCCGAGGGGCAGTCCCGGGCCATCGACGAGGTCTTCCAGGCCGTGCACCGCAACGACCCCGACCCGAAGCTCCTCGCCTACCAGTACCTCCAGGTACTGCCCCAGCTCGCCCAGGGGTCGGGCAGCACCTTCTGGGTCATCCCCAGCGAGGTCACCTCCGCACTCCAGGGGGTGTCCCGCGCCTTCACCGAAGCGCTGCCCCAGTCGCCCGCCACCCGCGAGAAGCCCTCCGACGACGGCATTGCCCAGGCCGCCAACGACACGGCCCAGGCCGCGGAAGCCGCTGCCCAGGCCCTCGCCGACGCCGCCAAGGCCAACGGCGTGACGGCCGAGGCGCTGCGCCCCCGCCCTCAGACCGAGGAAAGGTGAGGGCCCCTGGACCACGGGAAGCCGGGCGCGGTGCCGTTCAGTGCAGGGACCCCGCCACCAGCCTGCCGATCTCCGCGCCGGACACGCTTCCCCCGTTCACGAGGCGGTCGAAGACCAGTCCGTCCACGCAGGTCAGCAGTGTCACGGTGCGCTCCTCGGCATCCGTGAGACCTTGGGCCGCGAGGAAATCGCGTACCGCGTGGCGGGCCGCGTTCTCGCGTGGGCGGAGGATCTCCCGCAGCTCGGAGTGGTGCACGCTCTCGATGGCGCAGGCGTAGCGCGCGAGGGAGCGTCGTCGCCCGTCCCCGGTGAGGCGCCGTTCGACGAGCGCGCTGATCCTGGCCACCAGCTCCCCGGCGTCCCGCGGCGCCGGCGTCCCACGCCCCATCGTGTGCAGTTCCGCCTGGTCGAGCGCGACCAGGCGCCGGACCAGTGCCGTGAGCAGTGCCTGGCGGGTGCGGTAGTACGCGGACGTGGTACCGGGCGGCAGCTCCGCCGCCCGGTCCACCGCGCGGTGGGTCAGTCCGCGCAGCCCGGACTCGGCGAGCACGCCGATGGCCGCGTCGGCGAGGAGGGTGCGTCGATCGGTGGGCATCCCCCCTTTCTACACCTGTAGAGAAAGGGAGTACGCTCCGGCGCATGGGCTTCTACATCTGTAGAAGCGCTCGCGGCAGGGCTGACTGAGGAGGACCGGGATGGACGGCGGCAGCGCGGTGGTGGTCGGCGGCGGGATCGGCGGGCTCGCCGCCGCGGTCGGACTGCGCCGGATCGGCGGGGAGGTGACGGTCGTCGAACGCGCTCCCGTCCTCGCCGACGTGGGCGCGGGCATCTCCCTGCACGCCAACGGCATCCGCGCCCTGGACGCCCTCGGTGTCGGCACGGCCGTACGTGCGGCGGCGCGGCCCCAGTACACCGGAGGCACTCGCGTCCCCGGCGGCGGCTGGCTGGCCCGGATGGACGGAGCCGCGCTCGAACGGGAGCTGGGCACGCCGATCGTCGGCATCCCCCGCGCCGAGCTGCACCGGCTGCTGCGGTCGGCGCTGCCGTCCACGTGCCTCGTCGTCGGCGCCGAGGTGAGGTCCGTCGACCGCACCGGTGGCGGCCGGGTGCGGGTGCCCGTCGGGGACGAGGTGCTGGAGGCGGACCTGGTCGTGGCCGCCGACGGCGTGCGCAGCGGGCTCCGCGCCCAGTTGTTCCCGGACCACCCCGGCCCCGCCTACAGCGGGTCGACGGTGCTGCGCGCCATCACGGAGCACCCCGTCGCGCTGGACACCGACTTCGAGCTGACCTGGGGCAGGGGCGCCGAGTTCGGCCACATCGCGTTCGCCGACGGCCGGGCCGAATGGCACGCCGTACTCAACTCCCCGCCCGGCCTGCGGCATCCCGACGCCCTCGCAGTGATGCGGCAACGCTTCGGCGGCTGGCACGACCCGATCCCCGCACTGCTGGACGCGACCCGCCCCGACGCCGTGCTCCACCACGACATCCACGAACTGGTGACCCCGCTGCCGTCCTTCAGCGCCGGCCCGGTCGTCCTGCTCGGTGACGCGGCGCACGCCATGACGCCGAACCTCGGCCAAGGCGCCTGCCAGGCACTGGAGGACGCGGCCACCCTCGTCGCCGCGCTCGCCACCGAACCCGGCCTGGAGACGGCACTGACCCGCTACGATGCCGAGCGCCGCCCGCGCAGCCAGTCCGTGGCCCGCGCCGCCCGCCAGGCCGGCCGGATGGGGCAGCAGCTGACCAGCGCGCCGGCCGTCGCCCTGCGCAACACCGCGCTCCGGCTGGCCCCCTCCCGCGCGACCGTCCGCACCATCCTGCGGCACGCCGACTGGACCCCGCCGCACCTGGGCTGACCTGCGGCGGCGCAGCGGCGGCCACCCGGCCGCCGCAGGCACGGGACGGCGGGTCCGGAAGGCGACGGGCTCCCCGACCCGAGTGAACGAGTGAACGAAACGGAAGGAGGCCGGGGTGCTGGAACGGCTGAACCAGGCCATGGAGCACATCGAGTCGCATCTCGACGAGCAGGTCGACGTGGCCGAACTCGCGCGCTCCGCGATGACGTCGGAGTACCACCTGCGGCGCATGTTCTCCGCGCTGTCCGGCATACCGCTGTCGGAGTACATCCGTCGCAGGCGGCTGACGGTGGCGGGCGCCGAGGTGCTCGCCGGTGACCGGACGCTGCTGGACATCGCGACCCGCTACGGCTACGGCTCGGGGGAGGCCTTCGCCCGGGCGTTCCGTGCCATGCACGGCGTGGGTCCGGGCGAGGCCCGGCGCACCGGTGCGGCTCTGCACTCCCAGCCCCGGATGTCCTTCCGACTCGTCGTCGAAGGGAGCAGCAGTCTGCGCTACAGGATCCAGGACAAGGAGGAGTTCCGTGTCGTCGGCAGGAAGGCCCGCGTCCCTCTGGTCCACGAGGGGGCCAACCCGGCGATCGCCGACTTCATCCGGGGCATCGGCCCCGAGACCCTGGAACGTGTCGAGGCACTGTCCGACCAGGAGCCGAAGGGGATCGTCGGGGTGAGCGACCGGATCGACCCCAGCCGGGCGGAGGGCACCGAGCTCGACTACTACCACGGCGTGGTGACCCGCGCCGAGGCGCCCGCGGACATGGACGCCCTCCATGTGCCGGCGGGGACGTGGGCCGTGTTCGAGAACTCCGGTCCGTTCCCGAAGGCACTGCAGTACCTGTGGCGGGACGTGTTCACGCAGTGGTTCCCCTCGAACCCGTACCGGAGCAGGCCCGCGCCCGAGATCCTGCGGGTGCGCCTGTCCGAGGACGGGCAGCGGGCGGACGCGGAGCTGTGGATCCCCGTGGAGCGGACCACCGCCTGAGCCGCTCGACCGACGTGCGCGGGACGCCCCGGGCCGGGGCACCCCACGGGCCCGTGGCCGAGGAAGTGCCCGAGCTCGTGGCCGGTCAGCGTCCGGTGGGACGTCACGTCGTCCCTGCTGGCCGCCACATGTCCTCGGTCGCGACGTCCTGCGGCGAGATCCCGATGCGCTCCTCGACCCGGACCACGCAGGTCGGCGCGCAGGTGACCGTCGAGCGACCCGCGGGACCGGCAGAGGCCGACGGCTCACAGGCAACCCGAAGGATCTTCTTTCCCTCCTCCTCCCACGAGGGGCGTCCGCACGGGCGGGGCCCCGACCCGAGGTATTGAGGAGCGGGTTCTTGATACGTGCTCGAAAGACATGGGCCGCCGCGATAGCGGTGCTGACGGTCGTGGGCGTGGCGCCCGCCGCGGCCCAGGCCCGGCCGCAGCCGCCCGGCGCCACGTCCGCCCAGACGGCACCGAACGCCGCCGCCGACCTGCCCCCCGGCTGGCGGATCACCGGCACCGGTGGGGCGAAGGCCCTGGAATGGCGCTCCCCGCGCGCCGTCCCACCCGGTGACGCACGGGTGGAGTTCCGGACCGACGGCAGCCTGCTCGGCGTGCCGAAGCCGGGCGAGGACGGCCGGACCTTCCGTTTACCCCTGGACGACACCGCACCGGCCGCACTGAACCGGCCGACGGACCTCCAGGTCGTGTCCGGCGGACGCCGGCTGGACGAGGAACCCGGCGCCAACGGCCGGCAGCGCCGCGACGTCGGCTCACCCCCGGCGAAACTCCCGCCCCGGCTCCCCGCCGGCACCGTCGACCCGGGCACACCGGGCCGGTTCGCCACGACCACCGACGAGTACACACTCGACCCGGTCCGACTGCCCGGCCTGCCCGCCCCGGTCGAGATGCGCGGCCTGGTCGTCGCCCCGCGGGGAGCGACCGGCAAGCGCCCGCTCGCGCTCTTCCTGCACGGCCGCCACGCCACCTGCTACGTCCCCGGCCAGGGCGAGGACGCCGTCACGATCGACTGGCCCTGCGCCGACGACGCCCGGCCCATCCCCAGCCACCGCGGCTACCTCCAGGACCAGAAGCTGCTGGCCTCCCAGGGCTATGTGACCGTCTCGATCTCCGCCAACGGCATCAACGGCCAGGACGGCGACGTCGAGGACGGCGGCGCCCAGGCCCGCTCGTCGCTGGTGCGCTCGCACCTGGCCCGCTGGGCGGACTGGGCCGCCAGACCCTCCACCGCACCGGCCGCCGTACGCGGTGGGCCGACGGCCGACCTGTCCCGCGTCCTGCTCGTCGGCCACTCGCGCGGCGGCGAAGGCGTCGACCGCGCCGCCATGGACAGCCTCTACGCCCCTCCCGCGAGCCAGGACGGCCACCCGGGGCGCAGCCGCTGGAACATCCGCGGCACCGTACTCATCGGCCCCACCGCCTTCGGTCAGAACCCGGTGCCCGACGTGCCGTCGCTGACGATCCTGCCGGGCTGCGACGGCGACGTCTCCGACCTCCAGGGGCAGCTGTACGTCGACGGCACCCGCGGGGTGAGCCGGGGCCGGGCGCTGCACAGCGCGGTCCACATCACGGGCGCCAACCACAACTACTTCAACAGCGAGTGGACGCCCGGTCAGGCGCAGGCGCCCGCCAACGACGACTTCTGGGACGACCCGGAGGAGCGCGACCCCGTCTGCTCCGTGGGCAGCCCCACCCGGCTCACCGCCGACCAGCAGCACCGGGCCGGCGCGACCTACATCGCCGCCGCCGCACGACTGTTCGTCGCCGGTGACGACCGGGTGCGCGAGCTGATCGACGGCACGGGCCGCCGGGCCCCCTCGGCCGACCCCGCGCGGGTGCTGACGCACGCGGTGGGTGCCGGGCGCGGCGCCGGATTCCTGCCGGACGGCGGGGTCGAGGTGACCGGCGGCCGCCTGTGCTCGGCCGTCGACCCCGACCCGGGTGCCACCTGCCTCGGCGAGGACGCGGGCGGTGCCTCACCGCACTTCGCGTACTGGCAGCCGGGACGCGAGGTCGGCCGCAGCGCGATCGCCCTGGACTGGTCCGCACCCGGCACCGCGACCCGGATCCGTCCCGGCGCACCCGTCTCCCTGAAGGGCGCGAAGAGCCTCGCCCTGCGCGTCATCGTGCCGCCGAACAGCACCGGCACCCGGTTCGACGTCTCGGTCACCGACGCCACGGGCCGGCGGGCCACCCTCGGCCGCGTCGGCGCCGACGGACTGCCGGGCAGCGAACGCACCGCCTCCTACTGGGCGCAGGAACTGCGCGTACCGCTCACCGCCGCCGACCGCGCCGGAGTCGACCTGCGCCACGTCACCTCGCTGGAACTGACGCCGCGCAACCGCGCCGGCAAGGCGTGGCTGATGGACGCCTACGCGTGGCAGGCGGGCACCCCCCAGGTGCGGCCGGCCCCGCTGACCCGTGTCGACGTCGGCCGGACCACGGTCGAGGAGGGCGACTCGGGGGTGCGTACCTACCAGGTGCCGGTGCGCATCTCGGGCGGGAACGGCGGCACGGTCCGGATGTACGTCACGGACCCGGCCACCGGAACCTCGCAGGACCGCCTCGTGACCGTCCGTCCCGGCGGCCCCGGCATCGACGTCACCGTGAAGGTGACGGGCAACAAGCGGTACGGCTGGGACGCCTCCCACGACGTGCTGGTGAAGGCGGTACGAGGCTCGGTGGTCGGTTCCTACGTCGGCGGCGTCACGGCCGAGAACGACGACCCGATGCCCGAGGTCAGCGTGACGCCGGTCGCCGACACGGTCACCGAGGGACAGCCGCTGCGCTGGCGGGTCTCGCTGTCGGAGCCCGCCGACGTGGACGTGAACACGTTGCTGGTGCCGGTGCCGGACGACACCCGTGCCGAGCTGTCCACCAAGGACGTCGACCAGGACTGGCTGCTGGAGACGATGGGGGAGGTCCCCGACGGGGAGGTTCCGCTCTCCCGGCTGGAGTACTTCGCGCTGTGGGCCTCGATCCCGCCCGGCGAGACCAGCGCCGAGGTGGCGGTGCCCACGATCCGCGACGAGGTCACCGAGCCCGCGGAGCACATCGGTTTCCAGAGCATCGACGACGAGGGTGAGCCGCAGGGCCCGGTGCTGACCGGCACCGTGCTCGACGCGTCGTAGCCCGAACCCCGCACGCGGGTCAGGACCGAACCCGTCCGGTCCTGACCCGCGTGCGTGTGGCCGTGGCGGACGTCGGCGGTACCCGCCAGGTGGCCCATCCGACGCGTCTCGACGGTCCTGCGGCCTGCTCCCGGCTCGCACCGCCTGAGCTGGGCGAACAACCAGAGGGCGGCTTCCGCCCGAAGAAGACGCCGGACGCCTGACGCCGGTCCCGGCGTGGCCGTACGACTGGGCGGAGGGCGCCTGGGTACCCTCCGGCGCATGGCGGTGGACAGGAGGACCGAACCGCCGCGCCGCGAACCGGCGCGGTCGCGGACGAACCGCACGCTCGGGCGGGCCCTGGCGCGCTGGGCGACGACGACCGATCACAAGGTGATCGGCAACCTCTACATGACGACGTCCTTCGGGTTCTTCCTCTTCGGCGGCGTCCTCGCCCTGCTGATGCGCAGCGAACTGGCCCGCCCGGGGCTCCAACTGTTCAGCGCCCAGCAGTACAACCAGCTCTTCACCGTGCACGGCACGATCATGATGCTGCTGTTCGCGACCCCGCTGTTCGCCGGGTTCACCAACGCCATCATGCCGTTGCAGATCGGCGCCCCGGACGTGGCGTTCCCCCGGCTCAACGCGCTCTCCTACTGGCTGTACCTCTTCGGCGGCCTGATGGTGGTGGCCGGGTTCCTGACGCCGGAAGGAGCGGCCGCCTTCGGCTGGTTCGCCTACGCGCCGCTGAACAGCGCGGTGTTCAGCCCCGGCGCGGGCGGCGACCTGTGGACCATGGGTCTCGTGGTCACCGGTGTGTCGACCACGCTCGGCGCTGTCAACTTCATCACCACCATCCTGTGCCTGCGCGCCCCCGGCCTGACCATGTTCCGAATGCCGATCTTCACCTGGAACGTGCTCTTCACCTCCATCCTGGTGCTGCCCGCCTTCCCCGTGCTCACCGCCGCCCTGTTCGCGCTGGAGGCCGACCGCAAGTTCGGCGCGCACGTCTTCGACGCCCCGAACGGCGGGGCGCTTCTGTGGCAGCACCTGTTCTGGTTCTTCGGCCACCCCGAGGTGTACATCGTGGCGCTGCCGTTCTTCGGCATCGTCTCCGAGATCATCCCGGTCTTCAGCCGCAAGCCGATCTTCGGCTACGTCAGCCTGGTCGGCGCCACCATCGCGATCACGATGCTGTCCGCCGTGGTGTGGGCCCACCACATGTTCGCCACCGGGGCCGTGCTGCTGCCCTTCTTCTCCCTCATGTCGTTCCTCATCGCCGTGCCGACCGGGGTGAAGTTCTTCAACTGGATCGGCACGATGCTGCACGGTTCGCTGTCCTTCGAGACACCCATGCTCTGGTCGTGCGGGTTCCTGGTGACGTTCCTGCTCGGCGGCATGAGCGGTGTCCTCATCGCCTCCCCGCCGCTGGACTTCCATCTGACGGACTCGTACTTCATCGTCGCCCATCTGCACTACGTGCTGTTCGGCACGGTCGTCTTCGCGATGTTCGCCGGCTTCTACTTCTGGTGGCCGAAGTTCACCGGAAAACTGCTCGACGAACGCCTGGGCAGGATCCACTTCTGGACGCTCTTCGTCGGCTTCCAGACCACGTTCCTCGTCCAGCACTGGCTGGGCGAGGAAGGCATGCCGCGCCGTTACGCCGACTACCTGGCCGCGGACGGCTTCACCATCCTGAACACCATCAGCTCCATCGGCGCCTTCCTGCTCGGCCTGTCCACACTGCCGTTCCTCTACAACGTGTGGCGCACCCGCCAGTACGGAGCACGCGTCGAGAACGACGACCCCTGGGGCTACGGCCGTTCCCTCGAATGGGCCACCTCCTGCCCGCCCCCTCGGCACAACTTCACGTCACTGCCCCGGGTCCGCTCCGAGTCCCCGGCGTTCGACCTGCACCACCCCGACATCAGCCGGCACGACCAGAGGCATGTGCAGTGAGGACCGAAGCGCGTCTGTTCACCGGCGTGGCGGCCTTCTTCGCCGTCACCGCGGCCGGCTACGGCTGGTTCTCCGCCGAGCCCGCCGGCACCGTGGCCCTGGCCGTCTCCTTCCTCATGGCCTCCCTCGTCGCCTTCTTCCTGCGCGTGCAGCACCGCAAGCGCGGCCTGCGGGCACAGGACATCGGTGACGCCGAGGTCGCGGACGCCGCGGGCCCGCTGGACTTCTTCCCCCCGCACAGCCCCTGGCCCATCACGGCCGCGCTGGGCGCCCTCGTCCTCGCGCTCGGCATCGTCTACGGCCTGTGGCTCGCCCTGATCGGCTTCGGCGTGCTCGCCCTCTCCGTCTTCGGCCTGGTCTTCCAGTACGCCGACCGGGGCGCTCAGCGCTCCACCTCGCGCGAAGGGGACTCCGCCTCGGGCTCGGGCCCCGTCTCCTCCACGTCGACCCGGTCGCCGTAGTACCACTCGCTGAGCGTCGCCCGCAGCCGCCCCACGTGCGGTGCGTCGGCGTCGGGCGCCGTCGGCGCGAGCGGCTCGGGCTCCTTCCGCGAGCGCAGCACGTACCGCTCCTCGGCGTCGAGCGGCTCGTGGCTCTCCACGTAGCCGCCCGCGAGCGTCTGCCGCAGCTCGCCCGTCTCCTCGCCCTCGGCCAGCCGCCCCCGGTCCCGCTCCTGCAGCGCGAGGCAGACGCGCTTGGTCACCAGGAAGGCGATCGGCGGCACCAGCACCAGACAGATCCGGAAGACCCAGGTCAACAGGTTCAGCGAGACGTCGAAGGTGAAGGCGAGAATGTCGTTGGCGCCCGCCAGCAGGAGAACCGCGTAGAAGCAGATCGCGGCGACGCCCAGCCCGGTCCGCACGGGCTTGTCCCGCGGCCGGTCGCACAGATGGTGTTCGTCGTGGTCCCCCGTCACCCAGCGTTCGAAGAACGGGTAGGCGTACAGCACCGCGAACAGGGCGCCCGGCAGCAGGACCGCGGGCACCAGCACGTTCCACATGAGGGTGTGGCCCGCCACCGCCGTCTCGAGCGGTGGCATCAACCGCAGCGACCCCTCCAGGAAGCCGACGTACCAGTCCGGCTGCGAGCCCGTGGAGACGATGTCGGGACGATAGGGGCCGTACGCCCAGACCGGGTTGATCTGCGCCACCGCCGCGAGCACCGTCAGGACACCGAAGACCATGAAGGACAGGCCGGTGGAGTTGGTCATGAACTGCGGGAACATCGGCTTGCCCACCGCGTTGTGCCGGGTGCGGCCGCGCCCCGCCCACTGGGTGTGCTTCAGGTAGAACACCAGGATCAGATGGAGCGTGAGCAGCGCCAGCAGCAGCCCGGGCAGCAGCAGGATGTGCAGCGAGTACAGCCGCGGGATCAGGTCCTCGCCGGGATACTCGCCGCCGAACGCGAACATGCTGACGTACGTCCCCACCACCGGGATGGACAGCATGATCCCCTGCGCGATGCGCATCCCCGTCCCGGACAGCAGGTCGTCGGGGAGCGAGTAGCCCGCGAAGCCCTCGGCGAGCGCCAGCACGAACAGTGTCAGGCCGATCAGCCAGTTGACCTCACGCGGTCGGCGGAACGCCCCGGTGAAGAAAATCCGCAGCAGATGCACCCCGATGGCCGACAGGAACACCAGGGCCGCCCAGTGGTGCACCTGCCGGATCAGCAGCCCGCCGCGCACGTCGAAACTGATGTCCAGCGTCGAGCGGTACGCCTCCGACATGCTCACCCCGAGCAGGGGTTCGTAGGAGCCGCCGTAGACGACCTCCGTCATCGAGGGCTTGAAGAACAGGGTCAGCCAGACACCGGTCAACAGCAGTACGGCGAGGCTGTAGAGGGCGATCTCGCCCAGGAGGAAAGACCAGTGTTCCGGGAAGGCCTTGCGCAGCAGCCCCCCGCCCTCGGAGACGGGAAGCCGGCCGTCGGCCCAGGTGACGGTGTGTTCGCCCGCGTGGCGGGCCCGCGCGCCCGCGCGGGCCCTCGTCCTCTTCAACAGCACGGCGCATGGGTTCCCCGGCACCCGTGCCGGAAACTACACCCCGTCTACGTACGATCACCCTTCGGCTTGCCCCGTTGGTCCGGGGTGCCGTGCGGCGGCGGGGAGGACGGCTGCGGGGAGGTCGCGGGCGTCACGGGGGAGCCCGTGCGGCCCCGGCCCTGCTCCGGGCGTACCGCACCCGGGTCCCCCGAGGACGGCTCCGCACCGGACCGCAACTGCTCCAGCCGGCTCCCCAGCACCTCCGTGGCCGGGCGGCGGTCGGCGTGCGACCGCTCGTAAGCCAGCAGTTCCTCCACCTCGTCCGCGCCCAGCGACCGGATCCGGCTCTGCAGCCCACCGATCGGCAGATGGTCGTAGTCGGGCAACGGCAGGCTGTTGCGCGCGGGGTCGGCCATCGTTCTCACTTCCCTCTGTACGACATCCTCGGGTCAGCGCCCGCCCGGGCCGCCGCTGCCGAACGAACCACTGCTGCCCTCGTCCCAGCGGGGCCGCTCCTGCCCGGAGGCGGTACGGCTGCCCTGGTGCCCCATGTCGTGCGGCAGCGTCCGCTCGTCGCTCCGGGGCATCTCGTCGGGCTCCCGCCGCTCCCTCACCTCGCGGACGGGCCCCTCGTCGGGCATGCGGGGCTGCTCCTCCGGTCGCGGTGGCGGCGACTCCCGGCGCTTTTGCCGGCTACCGAACGCGAACGCGCCGATCAGCACGGCCACGACCACGAAGGCCGCGACGATCAGGCCGATGCCGAGCGCGCCCGAGCCCGCGGCCACGTCCATCCATGCGTTGGTCATGAGCGGCGGGTACCCCCGGACCGCGTCACCAACCTGCTCAGCTCGACCGGGCCGCTCGCGTCTGCGAACGGTTGGCCTTCCGGATCGCCGACAGCAGCTCCGCCTTCGACATCCGCGACCGGCCCTCGACGCCGAGCTCCCGGGCGAGGCCGTACAGGTGCTCCTTGGAGGCCTTCTCGTCGACGCCCTCGCCGCTGCGTCCGCCCTGTCCGCGGGGCCGCCCCGACTGCGGGTCGGACGGGCCCTTTCGGCCACCCTCCTTGCGCTCCCAGTGGTCGCCGACCTTCTCGTACTTGTGCTTCAGCGCCCCGTACGCCACCCGGTGGGCCCGCTCGCCCTCGCCGTACTCCTCCACGGCCGAGTCGTGGGCCTTGATCCAGGTGCGCTGGGCGTCCCTGGGGGAGCGCTCCAGGGTCGACGGCAGTTCCTGTCGTCCGGGCATTGTCGTGCACCTCCGTGCGTCGTCGCGCTCGTCGCCGTCGCCGGCTTCGGGAGAGTGCACGGGTGCCCGGCGGCCCACCCGGAAAACGGGCCGGAACCCTTGGGAACACAGGGTGCGGCGGTTTGGCGACGCCCGCAGGGGCAACCCGCGCGGTGTGACATCGACGACTTCCCAGCAGGAACTGTTCCGCTTCCTGGAGGACCGCTTCGCCTGTGCGCAGGCGTGCACCGAGTGCGCGCGGGCGTGCGCCCTGCGGGCGAGCCTCGTGGACCCGGACGGGACCGAGAACCAGGAGCTCGTACGCCGACAGGGCATCATGTGCGCGGAGGTCTGCGACGCGACCTGCCGGGTGCTGTCCGAACAGAACCAGGTGGACGAGGCCGTGATCCGCGTCCAGCTGGAGTGGTGCCGGCAGGTGTGTCTGGAGAGCGCGCACGTGTTCGACGCGCACCCGGGCGCCGAGGAGGGCGCGAAGGCCTGCCGCACCTGTGCCCGGGCCTGCGGAGAGTTCCTCGCCACCCTGCGCTGAGGCCCTGGGGCCGCCGGGCGCGGGGCGTTAGCCTGCCGGTATGACGGCGACGCGGACGGGTGATCCGGGGTTGTTCGGACCCGGCTCGGTGACCTGGCAGGCGCACGGTGACCCGATGATGTGGGTCGCGGGAATCCGCGCGCTGTATCTTCAGGCCCTCCACCCGCGCGCCGTGCGCGGTGTGATGCAGAACAGTGACTTCCGCAGCGACGCCTGGGGCAGACTGCTGCGCACCGCCGCCTTCGTCGGCACGACGACGTACGGCACCACCGAGGCCGCCGAGCGGGCCGGCGCCCGGGTACGGAAGATCCACCGCATGCTCGGGGCGACGGACCCCGAGACGGGGGAGCGGTACGGCGTCGACGAACCCGGGCTGCTGCTGTGGGTGCACTGCGCCGAGATCGACTCCTACCTGCACGTCCTGCGCCGCTCCGGACTCCCGCTCACGGACGCCCACGCCGACCGCTACCTCGCCGAACACCGGCACAGCGCCCGCCTGGTCGGCCTCGACCCCGACGCCGTACCCGCGAACCGCGCCGAGCTGGCCGCCTACTTCGCGCGGGTACGGCCCGAGCTGGCCGCGGGCGACGAGGCACGCCAGGTGGACGACTTCCTGCTCCGCCCCCCGGTCCACCCCCTCCTGGTCCCGGCACGCGAGTTGCTGTGGCGCCGGGTGGCACATCTGGCGTACGCCTCCCTACCGCCGTACGCGCACGAGCTCTACGGCAGACCGGCCCCCGCACCCGCCACCGTCACCCGGCGGCTGCGGGGCACCGGTGCCCTCCTGCGCGCGATTCCCGCACGTCTGCGCTGGCAGCTGCCGCCCAAACACATCCTGCGCGCCATGGCACGGCTCGGTCCGGGCGCGCGCCCGGCACCGTACAAACTCGGACCATAGGCCGCCATACTGGACCGGGCAGGGGAGGGCAGGGCGGACAGAACCACGGGGGCGGGCGCAGTCATGGGGGACAGCACGCTGATCCAGGGCCGGTACCGGCTGCTCGAGCGCATCGGACGCGGCGGCATGGGCGAGGTGTGGCGGGCGCGGGACGAATCACTGGGCCGGCTCGTCGCCGTCAAGTGCCTCAAGCCGCTGGGCGCGCAGGACGACCACGCCTTCACCCGCGTGCTGCGGGAGCGGTTCCGGCGCGAGGCGCGGGTGGCCGCCGCGCTCCAGCACCGCGGGGTGACCGTCGTGCACGACTTCGGCGAGTGGGACGGCGTGCTCTTCCTGGTGATGGAGCTGCTGGAGGGTCGCGACCTGAGCCGGCTGCTGGAGGACAACAAGCACCACCCGCTGCCGGTCGCCGACGTCGTCGACATCGCCGAACAGGTCGCCGCCGCGCTCGCCTACACCCACGACCAGGGCATCGTGCACCGCGACCTGAAGCCCGCGAACATCGTGCGGCTCGCCGACGGCACCGTGAAGATCTGCGACTTCGGCATCGCCCGGCTCGGCCACGACGTCGGGTTCACCGCCCGTCTGACCGGCACCGGCATAGCCATGGGCACCCCGCACTACATGTCGCCGGAGCAGATCGGCGGCGACGAGGTCGACCGGCGCAGCGACCTGTACTCGCTGGGCTGCGTGCTGTACGAGATCGCGACCGGCGTCCCGCCGTTCGACCTCGACGACGCCTGGGCGATCCTCGTCGGGCACCGTGACACCGCGCCCGAGCCGCCGCGCACCCACCGCGCCGAGCTGCCCGGGTACCTGGACCGGATGATCCTGGACCTGCTGGCCAAGCGGCCCGAGCAGCGTCCGGACGACGCCCGCGAACTGGTCCGGCGCATCACCGCCGGCCGCACGGCACCGGGGTGCGCGCCGACCGTGCCGGCGCCCCGACCGCGGACGCCCGGGACGGTCGAGGGGCGGGCCGCGCTGCCCTCCTGGACCCACGGCATGACCACCGGCCCGAAGGCGACCGGCACCGGGCCGCGCTCCACGCCCCCGGCGCCGGGGGCGGCCCTGTGCGGCGCGTGGATCCCGCGGCCCTCCGGCGACGAGGCCGCGGGGTCCGCGCCCGACGAGCGGGCCGGCCCGGAGCCGGAGGCGGTCACCTCGCTGGCCGGGCGGCACAACGCGGGGCTGAGCCTGGGACGGCTCGGCCGCTGGGCGGAGGCGGGGGAGGTGCACCGCGCGGTGGCCGACGAACGCGAGCGCCTGCTCGGACCCGAGCACCCGGACACGCTCGCCAGCCGCTACGAGGCCGCCTTCGCCCTCAGCCGCACCGGACACGCCGCCGACGCGCTGCGCGCGTACAAGCGCGTCGCCGAGGCCAGGATCAGGGTGCTCGGCGCCGACCACGCCGACACGCTGGCCGTCCGCCAGGAGATGGCGTACGCCCTGGGCCGGCTGGGCCGGCACGCCGACGCCCACCAGGTCTACGCGTCGGTCCTCGCCGCCCGCGAGCGCACGATGGGCGCCGACCATCCCGACACCCTGCGCTGCCGGCACAACCTCGCCTTCAACCTCGGCCGGCTCGGCCGCCCCGAGGACGCCCACCGCATGGCCCGAGAGGTGGCCGCCGCACGGGCCCGTGTACTCGGGCCCGACCATCCCGACACCCTGGTCACCCGTTACGAGGTGGCCTACGAGCTCGGCCGGCTGGGCCGCTGGCAGGAGGCCCTCGCCACCTACCGCGAGGTCGCCGAGGCCCGGGAGCGGGCGCTCGGCCCGGACCACCCCGACACCCTCGCAGCCCGCCACGAGATCGGCATCAGCCTGGGCCGCCTCGGCCGCAGCGCCGAAGCGCTGACGCTGTACGACGAGCTGATCGGCGACCGCACCCGCGTCCAGGGCCCCGAGCACCCCGAGACGCTGCGCGCCCGGCACGGCCTGGGCGTCAACCTGGGGCGGCTCGGCCGCTGGGCGGAGGCGCTCGCCGAGTCCCGCGAGGTGTGCGCGATCCGTGAACGCGTCCTGGGCTGCGACCACCCGGACACCCTGGTCAGCCGCCGCGAGGTCGCCGTCGGCCTGGGCTGGCTGGGCCGCTGGGCCGCCGCCCTCACCGAGTACCGCCGGGTCGCAGCCGCCCGGGAACGCGTCCTGGGCCCGGATCATCCCGACACCCTCGCCAGCCGCGACGACGAGGCCCACTGCCTGGAACAACTCGGCCGCGGCGCCGAAGCCGTGGAGCTGTACCGCAGGATGGCAGTACTCCGCAGAGCAGCGGCACGCTGAACCGGGGCCGGGCCGGGCCGAGCCCGTACCGGGCTGCGGGCGAGGTGCGGCCCGCGCGACCCGGGCCCGTGCCGGGCCGCGCTCGTGCTGGGCTGGGGGCGAGGTGCGGCCCCGTGCCGGGTCGGGCCTGCGCCGGGTCGGGCCCGTGCCGAGCCGCGCTTGTGCCGAGAGGAGTTCGTGCCGGGTCGGGCCCGTGCCGAGCCGAGCTTGTGCCGGGACGGGCCCGTGCCGAGAGGAGTTGGTGCGGGTCGGGCCTGTGCCGAGCCGAGCTTGTGTCGGGTCGGGTTCAGCTCCCCGTCGGGTGCCGTCCGGGCGGGCGTCCGCGCCGGTGGGCTCGGAGCCCGGCGCGCTCGCCGGACGCCGTGCCGGGCTCGGGGTCCGTCACGGGGCGGCCGGGGCCTCGGCACCGGTCCCGGAAGGGCGTCGCAGTGGGCTGGCCGCCCCGGATCGCACTGTGTTACCAAGAGCCATGATGCCGCCCGCCGCGCCCCCCGCATCCCGCACCTACGACGCCGTCATCGTCGGCGGCGGCCACAACGGCCTGGTCGCCGCCGCCTACCTGGCCCGCGCCGGCCGCTCGGTGCTGGTGCTGGAACGGCTGGACCACACCGGGGGCGCGGCCGTGTCCACGCGACCGTTCGCCGGCGTCGACGCACGGCTGTCACGGTACTCGTACCTGGTCAGTCTGTTGCCGAAGAAGATCGTGCGCGACCTGGACCTGGACTTCCGGGTGCGCGGGCGCACCGTCTCCTCCTACACACCCGTCGAACGGGACGGCCGGCCCACCGGTCTCCTCGTCGGCGGGGACGAGCGGCGCACCCGGGAGTCGTTCGCCCGGCTCACCGGCTCGCAGCGGGAGTACGCGGCCTGGCAGCGGTTCTACGGCATGACCGGCCACGTCGCCCAGCGGGTCTTCCCGACCCTCACCGAGCCGCTGCCCACCCGGGAGGAGCTGCGCCGCAGGATCGACGACGAGGCGGCCTGGCGGGCCCTGTTCGAGGAGCCGATCGGTGTCACGATCGAGGAGCACTTCGCGGACGACCTGGTCCGGGGCGTGGCCCTCACCGACGCGCTGATCGGCACCTTCGCCGACGCCCACGACCCGTCCCTGAGCCAGAACCGCTGCTTCCTGTACCACGTGATCGGCGGCGGCACCGGCGCCTGGGACGTGCCGGTCGGCGGCATGGGCGCCCTCACCGACGCCCTGGCCGACGCCGCACGCGCGGCGGGAGCCGTGCTCGCCACCGGCCACGAGGCGGTGCGGATCGAGACGGACGGGCGAACGGCCGAGGTCACCCACCGCTCGGCCGACGGCGAGGGCGTCGCCGCCGCGCGACACGTCCTGGTGAACGCCTCCCCGCGGGAACTGGCGACACTGACCGGCGCGCCGCCACCTCCGCCCGCCGAGGGCGCCCAGCTCAAGGTCAACATGCTGCTGACGCGGCTGCCGGCGCTGCGCGACCCCGCCGCCGACCCGCGTGAGGCCTTCGCCGGCACCTTCCACATCGCGGAGGGATACGAGCAGCTCGCCACCGCGCACGCCCGGGCCGCGGCCGGTGAACTGCCCACCGCCCCGCCCTCTGAGATCTACTGCCACTCGCTGACCGACCCCACGATCCTCGCCCCCGCCCTCGCCGGCCGGGGAATGCACACACTCACCCTGTTCGGCCTGCACACGCCCGCCCGCCTCTTCGCCGGGGACAACGACGCGGTACGCGAGGAACTGCTCGCGTCCACCCTCGCCCAGCTCGACGCCCACCTGGCCGAGCCCCTCGCGGACTGCCTGGCGACCGACGCCGACGGGCGGCCCTGCGTCGAGGCCAGGTCGCCGCTCGACCTGGAACGCGACCTGCGCCTGCCCGGCGGCAACATCTTCCACCGCGAGCTGTCCTGGCCCCACGCCCAGGAGGGCACCGGCCGCTGGGGCGTGGAGACCGGATGGGCGAACGTCCTGCTGTGCGGGGCGGGAGCGGTGCGTGGGGGAGGGGTGAGCGGGGTGCCGGGGCACAACGCGGCGATGGCGGTGCTGGAGCAGACGGAGTACTGACGGACGCATGCGTCGTACGGGGCTGGGTACCGCGACATAACGGAAATTCCGTACATGCGACCAGCACGACAAGGAGCCTGTCATGGCGGACCTCAGCCCCATCGACCTGCAGAAGGCGCTCAGCGGCATGGACTACCCGGCGGACAAGAAGTCGCTCGTCGACTGCGCCCGCAAGAACAAGGCCGACGACAAGGTCGTGAGCCGCCTCGACGGTCTCAAGGAGAACAGCTTCGACGGGCCGAACGAGGTGCAGAAGGCCGTCTTCAAGGGGTAGCGGCACTGCACGGACCGGCGGCACAGGAGGCCCCCACCCGCCTGCAACCGCCTAGTCGGCCGACGCCGTCCACCCCACCGCCTCGATCCGCGCCGCGTCCGCGGGGCGCGCGTCGTGGAAGAGGACGCCGTCGGCCGACTCGGCGCGCAACCCGTTCACGTAGGCCCCGCGGCCCACGTACAGCCGGTCGGTCGTGTACCGCCAGCGCAGCGTGAGCCCGCGGGCGGCCGGGAGGTCCGCCGCCAGCCGGTGCCAGACCCGGCCGGACCAGCCGGTGGCCGAGCCCGCCGGATGCTCCCGCGGTGCCTCGCCGCGGCGCGTGGTCGTGAACGGGACGGGCCGCCAGGTGGCGCCGCCGTCGGTCGTGGCCTCCAGGACGAGCGCGTCCGACCCGGGCTCGGTGTCCCACCACAGCGCGCAGCCCAGCCGCGCCCCGCCGGCGGACGTGTTCAGCGCGGGCAGGGTGAGCGTCGCCGTCGCCGAACTCGCCGTTCCGGAGAACCACGCGGTGCGCCCGTGCGCGGGGCGGACCGGAACGGCGCGCGCCATGGCGGTGCCGGCCGCGACCCGGGGTGCCGATCCGGAGCGCCAGCCGCGCACCGGATGGACGGAGTTGCCCAGGACGACGAGGAACGAGTCGGTCGTCGGGTCGAGCACCAGCGACGTACCCGTGAAGCCGGTGTGCCCGGCCGTGCGCGGGGTGGCCATGGCGCCCATGTACCAGTGCTGGTACAGCTCGAAGCCGAGGCCGTGCTCGTCGCCGGGGAAGTCGGTGTTGAAGTCGGTGAACATCAGCTCCACCGACTCCGGCCGCAGGATGCGCGCCCGGCCGTAGGAACCGCCGTTGAGCAGCGCACGGCCGAGCACCGCCAGGTCCCAGGCGCAGGAGAACACCCCCGCGTGGCCCGCGACGCCGCCGAGGCTGAAGGCGTTCTCGTCGTGCACCTCGCCCCACACCAGCCCGCGGTCGAGACCGGACCACGGCTTGCGCGCGTCCTCCGTGGCCGCGATCCGCGGTCTCCAGGAGGCGGGCGGGTTGTAGCGGGTGCGGTCCAGGCCGAGCGGGGCGGTGATCTCGTCGCGGAGCAGGACGTCCAGGGGGCGGCCCGTGACCTGCTCCAGCACCAGCTGGAGCGAGATCATGTTCAGGTCCGAGTAGAGGTACGCGGTGCCGGGCGGGCTGACCGGCGTCTCGTCGAAGACGAGTTGGACCTTCTCCGCGTGGGTCGGCGCGCTGTACAGCGGGATCCACGCCCGGAACCCCGAGGTGTGCGTCAGCAGGTGGCGGACCGTCACGCCCTGCTTGCCGGCACGGCCGAAGTCCGGCAGGTACGAGGCGACCGGCGCCGCCAGCTCCAGCGCGCCCCGTTCGAGCTGCTGCACGGCGAGGATCGAGGTGAACAGCTTGGAGATCGACGCCAGGTCGAACACCGTGTCCTCGGCCATCGGAATCTGCTCCCCGGCCGGGAACTCGACTCCGGTGTCGGTCTCCTCGTCGTAGGCCCGGTAGCGCACCGCCATGCCGATCGGCTCGTGCAGCGCCACCGTGCCGCCCCGGCCGGCGAGCAGCACGGCACCCGCGTACCACGGGTGCCTGGGGGAGGGGCCGAGGAACGCCTCCGCGTCGGTGACGAGCTGCCGCAGATGTCCGGCGAGCAGTCCGGCACGCTCGGCGGAGCCGCGCCGGAGAGTGGGGCGCCGACCCTGGTCCGCGACGGCCTCGGCGGGGCCCGCCGCGAACGGGGCGATGGCCAGGGCACCGCCCAGCGCCAGGGCGCCGGCGCCCAGTTGCCGCCGAGTGAATCCGCTCGTCGTCTGTCCGGCCATCGAAGAGCCCCCCCGCCACCGAAGCTGAAAGTATCTTTCCCGGATCGCCGTGCGGAGTGAAACTTTCCTGTCAGTGACGGGTCGTGTCAATGGGTCGTGCGGTGCTGGTCGTGCGGTGGTCCTGCGGTGGTGCTCCCCGGGTGGTGGTCCTGCGGTGGTGGCGGCCCGAACCCGCCCGGCACGGCGCCGCACGGGTCGGTCCGCTGTCGCCGGTACGGTCGCCCGACCCACGGCGCGCGGTCCGTGGCCGCCCGCCGCGGGCCCGCGCGCACGTGCCTTGACCCGCCCCATCGACCGGCCGAGGATCAGGTCATGACGCCCGGACACGGCAGCACGGTCGACGGGGTGCTGCGGCGCAGCGCCCGACGCACTCCGGCGCGCGTCGCGGTGGAGTACCGCGACCGCTCCTGGACGTACGAGGAGCTCGACACGGCGGTCTCCCGCGCCGCGAGCGTCCTGCTGGCGCGGGGACTGGCCCCGGGGGACCGGGTCGGCGCCTACGGGCACAACTCCGACGCCTACCTGATCGCCTTCCTCGCCTGCGCCCGCGCGGGCCTGGTGCACGTCCCGGTCAACCAGAACCTGACCGGCGACGACCTCGCCTACATCGTCGGCCAGTCCGGCAGCACGCTGGTCCTCACCGACCCCGGCCTCGCCGCGCGGCTCCCCGGCGGCGTCCGCACACTGCCCCTGCGCGACGCCGGCGACTCGCTGCTCGCCCTGCTGGCCACGGCGCCCGTGTACGACGGCCCCGAGCCGGGCGGCGAGGACCTGGCGCAGCTGCTCTACACCTCGGGCACCACCGCGCTCCCCAAGGGCGCGATGATGACCCACCGGGCGCTGGTGCACGAGTACCTGAGCGCCATCACCGCCCTGGACCTCGGCGCGGGCGACCGCCCCGTGCACGCGCTCCCGCTCTACCACTCGGCGCAGATGCACGTCTTCCTGCTGCCCTACCTCGCCGTCGGCGCCACGAACACCGTCCTCGACGCACCCGACGGCGACCGGCTCTTCGACCTGATCGAAGCAGGCCGGGTGGACAGCCTGTTCGCGCCCCCGACGGTGTGGATCGGCCTCGCGAACCGAGCCGACTTCACCACCCGCGACCTCGGCGGCCTGCGCAAGGCCTACTACGGGGCGTCGATCATGCCGGTGCCCGTCCTGGAGCGGCTGCGCGCACGCCTGCCGCACCTGGCCTTCTACAACTGCTTCGGGCAGAGCGAGATCGGCCCCCTCGCCACCGTCCTGGGCCCGGACGAGCACGAGGGCCGGATGGACTCCTGCGGCCGGCCCGTCCTCTTCGTCGACGCCCGGGTGGTCGACGAGAACGGCAAGGACGCGCCCGACGGCACCCCCGGCGAAGTCGTCTACCGCTCCCCGCAACTGTGCGAGGGCTACTGGGACAAGCCCGAGGAGACCGAAGCGGCCTTCCGCGACGGCTGGTTCCACTCCGGCGACCTCGCCGTGCGCGACGCGGACGGCTACCTCACCATCGTCGACCGGGTCAAGGACGTCATCAACTCCGGTGGCGTACTGGTCGCCTCCCGCCAGGTGGAGGACGCCCTCTACACCCACGAGGCCGTCGCCGAGGCCGCCGTCGTCGGTCTGCCCGACGAGCGGTGGATCGAGGCCGTCACGGCGGTCGTCGTCCCGCGCGGGGAGGTCACGGAGGACGAACTGATCGCCCACGCCCGCGAGAAGCTCACCGCGTTCAAGGCGCCCAAACGGGTGCTGTTCGTGGACGCGCTGCCCCGCAACGCCAGCGGCAAGATCCTCAAGCGGGAGCTGCGGGACCGGTTCGCCGGTTCGTGACAGCGGCAACTCCGTTGCGGACGCCGACCGGCGGGGGCACCGGTGACTCCGCCGTGCCAGCGGATCCGGCGACGCACCGCTGCGACCGGCTCGTGGACGACGTGGAGGCGCTCCGCGTCCACCTCGGCCTCGGGGCACATGGACCTCCTCGCCCACTCGGCCGGCGGCAGCCTCGCCATGCTGTACGCCGCCGGGTACCCGGCACGCCTGGCCCGCCTCGCGCTGATCACCGCAACCCCCAGGGCGCCCGCGACCCGCCCGCGACCCGTGCCGCCCTCGCCCGCTGCACCGCCCCGGTCCTCGTCCCCGCCGGGAAACTCGACGGAGGCCCGCGGCCGGAACTCGCCCGCCGCTGCGCCGACGCCTTCCCGCTCGTCCAGGTCGCCGTCCAGCCCGGCGCCGGGCACTATCCCGTGGCTGGACGATCCGCAGTGGTTCGTACGGCGTGTCGTAGCCTTCCTCGGCCGGGGCGGAGGGCAGAACCGAGGCCATCGGGCCGGTGCTGACGTGGGGGACTGCGGAAAGCGCGGCGCCGGTCCACCGAAAGGCACCCCTCACGTGGCCTGTCGGCGGTCGGACCCGATCGCTAGGCTGACCCGCGGACGACGAATCGGGAGGAGCACGGACGTGGCCGAGAGCACCACCCACCAGCGCCCGCTCACGGGCTGGGACAAGCCGGAGCTGGATCTCAGCAACGCGCAGTGGCAGTCCAGCAGCCGGGGCCTGGGGGATGTCCAGATCGCCTTTGTCGAGGGGTTCATCGCCATGCGGAACAGCGGCAGCCCGCAGAGCCCCTCCCTGATCTTCACCCCCGCGGAGTGGGGCGCGTTCGTGTCGGGAGCGCGGGAAGGGGAGTTCGACCTCACGTGACCCACCGGCCGGGGAGGTGACCGGTCCCGGGGTGTGCTGGCCGGTCCGTCCGGCCGAACCGGGGGTGTTCCGCCCGATTTTCCGGACACGCGACCAAGAGCGCCCCTGCGGGGCCGACGCCTGAGCGACGCTGACGCCAGGACGGGAAAGGTCGTACTCCGGAGGTGAGGAACCCATGAGCAGCATCCTGCCGGTCGTCGCGGCGGTCGACGGTTCGGACGACAGCCTGCGCGCGCTGGACTGGGCCCTCGACTCCGCGCACCGGCGCGAGGCACCGCTGCGGGTGGTGCACGTGCGGCAGTACGCCGCCTGGGCACAGGCCGACGTCCTGGTCGCGGGCCCGCCGGACACGGGCGACGACCCGGTGCTCGACCAGGTCCGCGCCCACCTGACGGGGCGGTCCTTCGCGGTGGCGACGGAGTACGTCGGCATGGAGGGCGTGCCGGGCGCCGTGCTGCCGCAACTGGGCGCCGACGCCCAGTCGCTGGTGCTCGGCTCCCGCGGGCGCGGCGGCTTCGCCAGCCTGCTGCTCGGCTCCAACGGCCTCGCCGCCGCCCGCGACGCCGAGTGTCCCGTCGTCGTTGTGCCCCGCCCCGGACGCGAGGTCCACGGTGAGGCACCCGGCGAACCCGGCCCCCGCGTCGTCGTCGGCCTGCACGTGGACAGCCCCGACGACGCCACGCTGTCCTTCGCCTTCACCGAGGCCGCCCTGCGCGGCGCCCGGCTCCAGGTGGTCGCCACCTACCCCTGGCCGGTGCAGACCTGGGCCGCCGCGGGCCAGATGATGCCCCTGGTGATCGACGAGGTCTCCGTCGAGACCGAGACCCGGGTCCTGGCCGACGGCTTCCTCGCCCCCTACCGGGGACGCCACCCCGACGTCCGGGCCGAAACGCACGTCGTGCCCGGTGACGCCGCCGGGCACCTCGTCGCGGCCTCCCGTGACGCGGAACTGGTCGTCGTCGGCCGCCACCGCCGCCGCCTGCTGGCCCCCGCCCGCATGATGGGCTCGGTCACCCACGCCGTCCTGATGCACGCGGCGGCCCCGATCGCGGTGGTACCACCGGCTCCGCCGGAGGAGTGAGGCCGCCGCACGCGCGGTGGCACCGCCGAGCCGGCGACCGCACACGGAGCACCGGCGCAGGGCGGGCCCGAGCCTCCGAGGCCGGCGCCGTCGTACTCCCCACCGGCGGCATGACGTCCCGGGCCTCCGGCAGAACCCGTCGTGCGGTGTCGGTGGGTGGGGCGCCGGTGTGGGGCGGGGCCCGGCCCGCGGAGGTCGGCGGTGTCGTGCTCAGCACCGGCCCCGTGTGCGTGGCCGCCGGAGGCATCACGTACCGGGGCTCCGGGTGAACCGTCGTGCCTATCATCGGGCCCATGCAGGACTCGCCCAGCAGGGACACCCGGATCGCCCTCGACCTCGCGCTGACCGTGCGGCACGACGGGCGCGGCGGGGTCGTCGACGACCTGGCCGATCTCGCGGGGCTCGGCGCCTGGGTCCGGGCCCACCCCGACACCGTGCCGGACGCCGAGCGTCTCACCGCCGACGAGCAGACCCTGGCCGCCGTCCGCGAGGTCCGAGCCGCCGCCCGCACCCTCTTCGCGCGCGCCGTACGCCCCGGCGAGGCGAGTCCCGCCGACGACGCCCGCCTGCTGCCCGTCCCCGAAGCCCTGCGGCGCCTGAACGCGGCAGCCGGGCGCACCCCCACCGTCCCGGTCCTGCACTGGCCCGACGCCGGCGAACCCGCCGTACGCTCCGAGCCCGCGCACGGCGCCGGGCCCGACCTCACGGCGGCCCTGGCACAGGCCGTGATCGGCTTCCTGGCGGGCCCCGACCGGCAGCGGCTGCGGGCCTGCCACGCACCGCGCTGCGTGCGCTACTTCCTCAAGGAGCACCCCCGCCAGGAGTGGTGCAAGCCGTCCTGCGGCAACCGGGCCCGGGTGGCCCGCCACCACGAACGGCGGAAGCGGACCGCGTAGCCGGCCGAGCACCCGCCCGCACGCCGTTCGGACCGTCCGGCCACGTACCATGGCGGCATGTCGTTCCTCCGCCGCCGCAGCGCAACGCCCGCCGGGCCCGACTTCGACGTACTGGCCATGGACCCGGGCGACTGGCCCGGGAACCTGGGCGCCGGACTGCTGCCCGCGCCCGACGGCAGCTGCCAGGGCGTCTTCCTGCGCTACGACCTGTTCGGCGGCCGCGGCCCCGCGATGATCATCGGCAACCTGCCGACGGGCTCCCCGGCCCGCGAGGTCCCCGAGGGAGAGATCCCGTTCGAGGTGGGCCAACTGCTGCTGGCCCTGGAGAACGACGAGGAGGTGACGGTCGTCGGCGCCGAGGACGTCCCGGTGATGCAGGGCGACAACCTGCTGATCGTGCGCCGCCTCAAGCTCTCCGAGAGCCGGATCTCCTGTGTGCAGTTCGACCGCAGCGACGGCGTCCTGGTGACCATCGCCGCCTGGGACCGCCCCATCACCGACGACCTGTACGCCCTGCTGAAACCGCTCCCGGCGGAGCTTTTCCAGCAGGGCTGACCCGGCGGCTACCTCACGGTCGTGAGCGTGACGTCGGCGGCGCGCACGTACGCCACCCGGTGGCCGTACTGGATCTCGTAGTACTGGTCCTCACCGACCACCACCCGGTGGGAGGCCTCGTCGAAGGTGACCGCGTAGTAGTACTCGCCCGGCACCTGCTCACCGACCACGTACTTCTGCCCCTCGGGCAGGGTGTACGGCAGCGGCGACACGGCCTGGGCGGGCACGCCCGCCGGATAGGCGGCCTTCTCCGGGTAGGCGCGTCCGTACACCGGGACGCTCTCCAGGCCCTTCCGCGGTGTGATCACCCGGCCCGAGGCGGGCACCGCCGCCGGGTTCTTCCGCGGGTTGTGGAACCAGGCCTTCTGACCCAGGTACCAGATGGCCGTCCAGTCGCCCCACCGGTCCGCCACCGCGTACTGCTGGCCCGTGGAGACCCGGGAGGACAGGTCGTTCACCCCGGTCGTCGGGGTGGTGCCCAGGCCGATGTCCTTGATCAGCGGCGCGTTCACGTCGTGGTCGGAGTACAGCCGCACCTCACCGGAGCCGTGCGCCGCGCACGGCTCGCCCGCCGTCTCGCAGCCGGTGTACTCCGGGCGGTTGGCGGCGTAGTCGGGGCGGATCGTCACCAGGCCGGCGTCCTTGCCGGCGGTCGGCTCGAAGGGGCGGCCGAGCAGCTGGAAGTAGTGCCGCCAGTCCCAGTAGGGGCCCGGGTCGGTGTGCATGCCCGGGATCGTGGCGGTGCTCGTGCCGGGGACGTTGTCGTGGCCGAGGATGTGCTGCCGGTCCAGCGGGATGTCGTACTTCCCGGCCAGGTACTTCACCAGCCGCGCCGACGAACGGTACATCGCCTCGGTGTACCAGGCGTCCGGCTCCGCCAGGAAACCCTCGTGCTCCAGGCCGATGGACGCCGAGTTGACGTACCAGTTGCCCGCGTGCCAGGCCACGTCCTTCGCCTTCACGTGCTGGGCGATGTGGCCGTCGGTGGAGCGGAGGGTGTAGTTCCAGGAGACGTAGGTCGGGTCCTGCACCATCTTGAGGACCCCGTTCCAGGCGCCCTCCGTGTCGTGCACGACGATGTACCGGATGCGCTGGGAAGCGGGTCGGTTCCCCCGGTCGTGGTTGCCGTAGTCGCCGTCCCCGAACTCCTCGTACGGCGCCGGGATCCACTCGCACGACACCGACGTCGGGCACTCGGTACCGTCCGCCCTGGCGGCACGCAGCCCGGTGCGGCCCAATTGCGCGGTGTCGGGCGCCACGTCGGGGCGGGCGGTCAGCGCGACCCGCTGTCCGGCGTCCGTGGTCCGCCGCTGGCCGGCGCGGATCACCTCGTACACGTCGTTCGCGTACGCCGCCGCCGTCGCGGAGTCCTCCGCGCCCGAGAAGCGGGCCACCGCCCCGTACCAGTCCGCCGGGTCCGCGCTGAGCGGCTCGCCCACGGCCCGCTGGGCGGCGGCGAGCAGTGCGGCGCCGCCGGACACGTTCGCGGCCGGGTCGGTGCGCAGTGCCGCGGGGCTCAGCCCGGTCAGCTCGGCCGCCTTCGTCAGCGTGGTCAGCCGGGCCGGCAGGTCGGTGGGCCGCGCGGCCACGGGCGCCGGGCGCAGCGGGGCGCGGGCCTCGTCGCCGCGCGGGTCCTCGGTGTCCTCGCTGTGGTGGGACGCCCCGGCCAGCGCCGTGCGGGCGTCGGTGAGGTGCATCGGGCCGTAGCCGCCGGTCACGCTCGGCGCACCGTCGTGCGCGTCCCACCGGGACTGGAGGTAGGAGACACCGAGCAGGACGCTCTGCGGCACGTGGTACTCCGCCGCCGCGGCGGCGAACGCCCGCTGGAGGCGGTCCGGGGCGGGCGGTGCGGCGGCCGGTCCGGCGGCGGACGGCGCCGCGCCGAGCAGTGGCAGCAGCAGTGCCGCCGTGGCCAGCGCGGGCACGGTGGGGGATCCTCGCAAAGCGGCCTCCTGTGACGGTCGGGCGTGGCGGGACGTGCGGGGCCGAGCGTGGGTCAGTGGTACCCGGCGGTCCGACGATCCGTCAATCATGCCGTCATCACGGCGATTTCCCACGTCAGTGAGGGGTCGGGCGAGTTTCGTGGCGGCGGCTCACGGGCCAGCGCGGCGTCAGTGGCGTACACCAATGGCCCCGCGCCCCTCCCGGGCACACAAAAGTCCGCGGTGCCCCCTGGAGGGTGCACCGCGGACCGTCGTCCTGTCCGTCCGTGTCCGTCAGCGCGTGCCGACCGCCGCGCGCACGGCCCGCCGGGCCATCTGGCAGTCGTCGTGCAACCGCCGCAGCAGCAGCCGCTGCTCCTCGCCGGACGGCGCGGCACCCGGGTGGGCCGCCACCGGCGCGGTCGGGGCCGTGTCGTGCATCGAACGCTGTACGGCCGTCTCGTACGTACGGATCTCCCGGGTCAGCACGAGCATCAGGTTCACCAGGAACGCGTCGCGCGCGGCCGGCCCGTCCGACTGGGCGATCTGGCTGATCTGGCGGCGCGCCACCGGGGCCTCCCCGAGTACCGCCCACAGGGTCGCCAGGTCGTATCCGGGGAGATACCAGCCCGCGTGCTCCCAGTCCACCAGCACCGGACCGGTCGGTGACATCAGGATGTTGGACAGCAGCGCGTCGCCGTGGCAGAACTGGCCCATGCCGTGGCGCCCGGCCCTCTGGGCGATGCCGTGCAGCAGCTTCTGCAGGTCGCCCAGGTCACGGTCGGTGAGCAGCCCCAGCTCGTGATACCGGGAGATCCGGGCCGCGTAGTCCAGCGGGGCGTCGAAGGTGCCGGCCGGCGGGCGCCAGGCGTTGAGCCGGCGGATCGCGCCGAGCGCCGCCCTGATGTCCGCCCGGGGCGGAGCCTCCAGCGGGTGCCGCTGCAATGCCGCCACCCGTCCCGGCATCCGCTCGATCACCAGCGTGCAGTTGTCCGGATCCGCTGCGATCAGCCTCGGCACCCGCACCGGGGGGCGATGCCGGACGAACGAGCGGTATGCCCCTATCTCGTGCCGGATCCGCTCCGCCCACGCGGGGGAGTGGTCCAGTAAACACTTGGCGACCGCCGTGCTGCGTCCGGTCGTACCGACCAGGAGCACGGACCGACCGTTGCGGCGCAGCACCTGCACCGGAGCGAACTCCGGGCAGATCCGGTGCACGGAGGCGATCGCCGTGCGCAGTTGCGCGCCCTGAGGGCCGGAGAGGTCGATGCGCCCGCTGAGGGGCTGGGTGCCGGGTCCCGCGCCGCGCCGCGCCCTGCCCGCCCCGAGCACCGGGGCCGCCGGGCGCGCGGGGGCGAGGTAGGGGCCGCCGCCCGCCGCCGGGCGGGGGTGAAGCGAACGCTGCGGAGCGGACACGGGGGACGATGCTGCGTACATGGGCGAGACAGATCCCTTCGTGTGCCTGCTGTGCCTGCCGGAAGAGCGGTGCCCGTCCCGACGGGCACGCCTTCTGAAAGCCGTCGCGCCACCCGCCCGGCCGCCCGGGCCACCCTGGGGAGTAACCCCGCGGCAACCGGGTCGGGATGGCGCTTTCCTACCTGACACCCGTCCGCCCGTGGCACACCATCTGGCGCACCCTGGCGAACGGTGGCGAATAGTCGCCCGGCAACCCGCACGGGGCTACTGTCAACTCAGCCGAGAACCTGGGGGCTTGACGTGAGCGGAGAACCCAACACCCGTCTGTCGGACCTGTTCGGCCTGGCCGGCTGGTCCAAGGGCGAGCTCGCGAGGCTGGTCAACCGGCAGGCGGCGGCCCTGGGCCACCCCCAGCTGGCGACCGACACCTCGCGGGTGCGGCGGTGGATCGACATGGGAGAGATCCCGCGCGATCCGGTGCCGCGGGTGCTGGCGGTTCTGTTCACCGAGCGTCTCGGCCGTGTCGTGACCATCGAGGACCTCGGTCTGGTCCGGCACGGGCGTGCGGGGAAACGGCCACGCGGCGGGAGCGAGGAACATCCCGACGGAGTGCCGTGGGCGCCCGAGCGGACCGCGGCGGTCCTCACCGAATTCACGGGAATGGACCTCATGCTCAACCGACGCGGCTTGGTGGGCGCGGGCGCCGCGCTCGCCGCGGGCTCCGCACTCAGCAGCGCCATGTACGACTGGCTGCACACCGACCCGGCCCTGGCTGCCGACGCTCCCGACCTCCACCAACCCCTGCACGCCGACCCCGCCGGGTTCGACCGCTACGAGGCGGCCCCCGTCGGGGCGGAGGAAGTGGACGAACTGGAGCGCTCGGTCGAGGTGTTCCGCGCCTGGGACGCCGCCCGTGGCGGCGGACTCCAGCGCAAGGCCGTGGTGGGCCAGCTCAACGAGGTGGGTGGCATGCTCGCCTACCACCACCCGCCCCATCTCCAGCGGCGCCTGTGGGGCGTCGCCGCCAACCTCGCCGTCCTCGCGGGCTGGATGTCGCACGACGTCGGCCTGGAACCCACGGCCCAGAAGTACTTCGTCATCGCCGCCCATGCCGCGCGCGAGGGCGGTGACCGGCCCCGGGCCGGCGAGGCGCTCTCCCGGGCGGCCCGCCAGATGGTCCACCTCGGCCGCCCCGACGAGGCGCTGGACCTGATGAAGCTCGCCACGTCCGGGTCCGGTGACGAGGTGCTGCCGCGAACAAGGGCCATGCTCCACACCATCGAGGCCTGGGCGCAGGCCTCCATGGGCAAGAGCCAGGCGATGCGCCGCACCCTGGGCCGCGCCGAGGACCTCTTCGTCTCCGACAAGGCGGACGTGCCGCCGCCGGACTGGATGCAGACCTTCAAGGAGGAGGACCTGTACGGCATGCAGGCCCTGGCCTACCGGACGCTCGCCGAGTTCGAGCCGGGGGCCGCCGCGCACGCGCAGCACTACGCGGAGAAGGCGCTCGCCCTGCGGATCGACGGCCGTCAGCGGTCGAAGATCTTCGACTACCTGTCGATGGCCTCGGCCTGCTTCATCGCCGACGACCCCGAGCAGGCGGACCGGTACGCGCGGCTTGCCCTGGTGTCGATGGGGTCCAACTCCTCCCAGCGCACCTGGGACCGGCTGCGTCAGATGTACCGGCTCACCGCCGAGTACGCCGGCTACCCGAAGATCCAGGAATTGCGGGAGGAGATCGAACTGGCGCTGCCCAAGGACAAGTCGTCCCGTGGTCGGGGGAGGAGCGGCGGCGTCGCCCCGGCGTAGCGCGCGGTGCGTTTCCCCCGACGTGGCCGACCGCCGCATCGGCGGCATCGTCTGCCGCGACCCCGACCTTCTTCACAGCGACCACGTTTGCTACGACATCACCCGGGCGACCAGCACGCAGGCGTCGTCCCGGCCACCGGACGTGCCGGGTTCGCCGAGTTCCCCCGTCACGATCCGTACACCGTCCTGTGCCGAGCCCACCCCGGCCAGGCGGGGCGCCAGGGAGAGGAGGCGGTCCGCGGTGGCGTCCGTGCCGTGGCCGGGTCGGTCCGGCAGGAGCCCGCCGGTGTGCAGGAGCAGCAGGTCGCCGATTTCGAGGGTCGCCTCGGCCGGCCCGTCCAGCCCGCGCCCCGTCCCGTTGCGGAACAGCAGCGGGGCGGGGTGCGCGGTGTGCGACCAGACCAGGGTGCGGGGGCCGGGCCGGTAGCCGCAGCACAGGGCGCCGCTCAGGGACGGCAGGGCTCCTGCCTCCAGTAAGTGGGCGAGCCGCCCCGGCAGTCGCGCCGGCGGGGTCCCGGCCATGGCCAGGCCGCGCAGCGCACCGATCACCATCGTCGCGCCCTGCGCCATGTCGGCGTCGGGGCCGGTGAGGACGCCCACGCCGAGCAGGGTCCCGTCGTCGGGGAGGGGACATGCGTCGTACCAGCAGGCGTGCCGGGGGGCGTCGGCCGTCGTCGGCAGGTAGCCGACGGCCAGGTCCAGGCCCGGCCGTCCCCCGGACGGGAACCGCAGGAGGCCGTGCCAGGGGGGCGGCACGGCTTCCCGCGGTTCGACCGCGGCCCGTCGCCCACTGCCCGCGGCCGGCGGATGGCGGTGGAGCGAGTCACGGGTCTCGCTCACCACCCGCTGACTGCGCCGCAGTTCGCTGACGTCCCGCAGTACCGCCCACATCGAGGCGGTACTGCCGTCAGCGTCGAGCACGGGCTCGCCCATCATGTGCACGGTCCTTACGGTGCCGTCGGGGCGCACGACGCGGAACTCCCCGTCGATCGGCCGGGCGTCGACGAGGCAGTCCGTGACCATCGCGGTCAGCTTGGGCCGGTCCTCGGTGAGCACCAGGGACGGGAGTTCGTCCAGGCTGAGCGGGGCGGCGGCGGGGTCGCGGCCGAGGATCCGGAAGAGCTCGCCGGACCACTCGGCCTCGTCCGTCAGCAGGTTCCACTCCGCGCTGCCGACCCGGCTGAGCAGCGAACCGGGCCGCGGAGCGGGTGCCGGGCCGTCACGCAGTTGCGCCAGGTGCTCGTCCAGATCGCTGAGCTGGTGCAGCGCCAGGTCGTAGAGAGCACGCTGCCAGCGTCCGCGGGCGTCGGTGCCGTGGTCCTGGCTGTCCCGCCGTACCGCGTCCACATCGCCCCTCAGCCGCCGCGCCTGCGATATCAGCGCCTCGACCGAGCCGCGTCCTGGCGGCTGGGCGGCCGGGCGGTCCGCGGAGAGAGGGGACGACATGACGCACTCCGATGTGCAGACGGTACGACCAAGGCGGAACCGAGGCTGGTGGAAGGACCGTTACGACTGTTGCACAGCCCGCGACGCCCTGTAAGGGATTCGGCCACACCCGTTACGGTGGTGCTCCTGGCATATGCCACCGTCTTCCGGGAGCGACCTCGGTGCGCGGTCCGCGTACCCGCGCCGACGGTCAAGTCTTAGGGCAGATACGCGACTTGACGGCCTTCGGGGCCCGGCCACATCGTCGCTCAGGTGTTCCGTGGACGCTTGTTCCACGACGAGGTGGGGAGGGCCGGCCGGGGCGCCAGGTCGACGGGGGTGCGGGCGCCCGTCTCCAGGGCCCGGACGCCGGCCTCGGCGACGGCGGAGGCGGCGTACCCGTCCCAGGTGCCCGGGCCGGTGACCCGGCCCCGCCGGGTGGCGTCGACCCAGGACTGCACCTCGCGGTCGTAGGCGTCCGCGAACCGTACGAGGTAGTCCTGCGGCACCTCCTCCCGGGCACCGCCCGCCGCCGTCACCACCATGGTGTGCGCCTGTCCGATCCGGGCGCTGCCCGCCTCGCAGACGGCCTCGCAGCGGACCTCGTAGCCGAAGCCGCAGTTGACGAAGACCTCGACGTCGACGACGGCACCGCCCTCGGTCTCGAAGAGCACGAACTGCGGGTCGGACAGCCCCGCGGGCGCGCCCGCGGACGGTCGGGGCCGCAGCACGGTCACCGCGGTCAGCTCCTGACCCAGCAGCCAGCGGGCCGCGTCGATCTCGTGCGAGACGGAGCTGTTGACCAGCATCGCGGAGGTGAAGTGCGGTGGGGAGGACACGTTGCGGTGGACGCAGTGCAGCATCAGCGGCCGGCCCAGCCGCCCGCCGTCCAGCAGGGACTTCAACCGCCGGTACTCGGCGTCGTAGCGCCGCATGAACCCGATCTGCGCCAGCCTCCGGCCGAGCCGCGCCTCCGCCTCCACCACGCGGAGCGCCCCCGCGGAATCCGGCACCATCGGCTTCTCGCACAGTACCGGCAGCCCTCGCGCGAAGGCGGCCAGCAGCGCTTCCTCGTGCGCCTCACCGGGCGAGGCGATCAGAACGGCCTCGACGCCCGGCGCGTCGAGCGCGGCCTCGACCTCCGTGTGCACCACCACCCCGCCGATCCCGCCCACGGCCTCCTTCGCCCGCTCGGCGTCGGGGTCCGCCACGGCGGCGACCCTGGCCCCGCTCACCACCCCGTCGAGGCGCCGTACGTGGTCGGCGCCCATGTGTCCCGCGCCCAGGACCGCCACACCCAGAAGTTCGCTCACGCTCCGCCCGCTCCTTCCCGCCCGCCGCGCACCCGCGAGGGCGGGTACGTGTACCGCGAACAGGGTTTCACGGTCGTCAAGGGGGGTCTCCCGGCGGGCGGACGGCGGAGGTCATGGCGGCGGCCGTCAGTACCGCAGTACTCCCGCGATGCCGTTCGCGTCCCCGAGCGCGCCGTCCGGCACGAAGCGGACGTCGGCGCCGGTCTCCAGGCACTGTTCGACGATCTCGTCCACGATGTCGTCGCGGGCGTCGAGGTCGCCGCTGTCCGCCGGGATCAGATGGTCGCCGTCGTCGCGCATGGTCACCCGGAAGCCCTCCTCGACGGCGAGCAGCCGCACCCGGCCGGTGTGGGCGCTCTCCCACAACTCGTCGACGCCGGCCGCGAAGTCCTTGCGCCCGCGGGCCGCGTCCAGCTCCCTGGCCAGTGCCTCCACGGACCCCCGGGCCTCGTCGTCGAGCACCGGCCGCACCGCCTGCCACACCGCCTCGGCGGTGCCGCGCGCCAGGCCCCCGTGCGGGACCAGCACCGCGTCCGCGGCGAGTGTGCCGGCTTCGTCGAACAGCGACAGCGCGGGCTCGGGGCCGGTGATGTACAGCGGCCGGGGATGCGTGCGCAGGACCCTGCCCATCGCGGCGTCGGCGTCGCGCAGGAACCTGCGGGTGCCCTCGTCCCGGAAAGTGCTCGGCGCGTCGCCGATCTGTTCCTGGCGTTCGGGGTCGAAGTCCTCCGCCGGCCGGTCGAGCGGAAAGCCCGCGATGCGCTCCTCGACGACCCGGCCCGCGCCGCCGCTCCACAGCGTGACGCGGTCGGAGGCGACCGACAGCACCCAGAACGGGCGCTCGGCGGCCTGCGCGGCGACCAGGTTGCGGGTCAGGAAGGTGTCCGAGAGGACCACACGCTCGGGGACGGAACGGGCGAGCGTCCAGACCTGGTGCTCACCCGGCGCGGCGAAGATCGCAAGGCCCTCCTCGGCGTACGTCAGGTCGACCTCGGCGAGTGCGCGGTCGAGCTCCCGGGCCACCTCCATGCGTCGTTCCCGGGTGACCGCCGGGTCGTGCTCCAGCTGTTTCTTGGCCTCGGCGACCACATTGCGCAGCCGGACCGAATCCTGGGCGTTGTCCGGTTCGCGGCGGTGCGTCGGCGTCAGCACGGACACGGCCGGATACGGGCGGGGGCGCCGTAGCTCGGCGAGGGTGGCGGGACTCAGATCGTGCTCCATGTCAGCACGATAGGTCCGATGGGCATATCGGGCATGCGGAGCGGTCCGGGGCTCTCAGTGGCCCCCGTCGTCCTCGCCGCCGTTCTCGGGCCCGCAGGAACTGCCGTCGGGCGGCAGGGAGCCGTACAGCAGGAAGTCGTCGACCTTGCGGTGCACGCACTCGGAGGACGCGTAGCCGGTGTGTCCCTCGCCCCTGTTGTCGAGGACGACCGCCGAGGGGCCGAGCCGCTCGGCCGTCTCCACGGTCCAGCGGTACGGCGTGGCCGGGTCGCCCCGGGTGCCGACCAGCAGCATCTTCGCGGTGTCGAGGTCCTTCACGTCCTCGCGGATGTAGTCGGTGCCCTTGGGGCGCCCGTAGCACATCAGCACCTGGGTGAGCCGGTACCGGCCGAAGACCGCGGAGGCCTCCTCGTACCGTGCGCGCAGCCGCCCCAGGGACCCCGCGACCTGGTCGGCGGTGGGCCGGTCGGGGTCGTCCGCGCAGTTGATCGCCATCAGGGCGGCCGGCAGGTTGTCCATGGGGACGTCCTCCGGGTCGGTGAGGCCGCCGCCGGTGCCCTCACGGCTCTGTGCCTTCCCGGTCGCACGGACCGGGAAGGTGACACCGCCGGACACGAAGCCCTCCAGGCCGCTGGTGTCCCCGTCCTCCATCAGCTGCGCGAGCGCCCGCTCCAGCGAGGGCCACAGAGCCCGGCTGTACAACGCCTGACCGACGGCACCCACCATGTCCGCTCCGGTGAAGGGATCGCCGTAGGCCGACGGTACCGGGTCGGCGTCGAGCGAGCCGACGAGCCGCACGACCTGGCGACGGGCGTCGCGGACGTCCTGCCCGAACGGGCAGGCGATGTCCCCCACACACCAGCCGAGGAAGTTCTCCAGCGCGGTCTGCTGCCCCCGCGCGCCGGCCAGCCCCTGCTCGGTCAGCGGTTCCGTCAGTGTGTCCACGCCGTCCAGGACCATCCGGCCGACCTTGTCGGGGAACTGGGCCGCGTAGACCGAGCCCAGCCGGGTTCCGTAGGAGAAGCCGAGGTAGTTGAGCCGGTCGTCGCCGAGCGCGTGGCGCATCACGTCCATGTCGCGCGCCGCGTCGACCGTGCCCATGTGGGACAGCACGGGGCCGGAGTGCTTCTCGCACTCGGCGGCGGCGTCCCGCAGGTGCCTGAGCACGTCCTGAGGGTCGGTGATCTCCTCGTCCCCGTTCGTCGCCTCCACGATGTCCAGGGTGGCCGGGCCGCAGGTGACCGGCGAGGACCGGCCGACGCCGCGGGGATCGAAGGTCACCACGTCGTAGCCGTTGGTCAGGTGCATGAAGTCCTTGCCGCCGGAGGAGAGTTCTCCGACGCCGGAGCCGCCCGGCCCGCCGAAGTTCAGCAGCACCGAGCCCCGCGAGTCACCGGTCGCCCGGTACCGGGCGAGGGCCAGGTCGAGTGTTCCGGCCTTGGGCCGGTCGTAGTCGAGGGGGACGGTGATCTTTCCGCACTGCAGGTCATCCGGCACGTCCATGCCCTCGCACGCCGACCATGTGATCTTCTGGTCGTAGAACCGGGACAGTCCGGGCTCCGTGTCGTCGGCCGTCGAGGCGGGCAACCCCGCGCCCAGCAGGGCCAGCCCGAGCGCTCCGCTCACCGCGCAACGCCGGGCCGAGGGCCGAGTCACCAGCTTGGCCAGCATCGATGCCTCCCGGGCGCCCCGTCGCGGACCGGTGTTCGGCGCCCTCGATCACCATAAGCGGGCCCCGGACACCTCGCCTCCGGGCGCTGTTCCCGGCCTCCCGGAGGCTTCGGTGCACATACGGATGCTTTGCCGCTCGTTCGACAAACCGGCCACTCGATGGAGTGAAAGGCCGATAAGCCATAACTCGGATGGTGCGCCCGCGTTCTAACCGGTGCGGGCGAGCGCCCGCGACCATGTCTGGAAGGCAGGGAACCTCATGAGAACGGCTACCCGAAACGGTGTGTTCGCTGTCGCCGCCTCCGGCGCGCTGGCCGTGACGCTGCCGACGTTCGCGGCGTTCGCGTCCGACGGCGCCACCGCGAACGGCTCCGCCGCCGGCTCGCCCGGACTGCTCTCGGGCAACACCGTCCAGCTCCCGGTGGACGTTCCGGTGAACGCGTGCGGGAACACGGTGAACGTGGCCGGGGTCCTCAACCCGGCCGTCGGCAACCGCTGCGCCAACACCGGGGGCTCCCGTGCGGCGCGCGAGGGGGCGGGCGCCTCCACCGGCACGTCCGGCGGCGCCGTCGCCGAGGGCGGGCAGACGGACTCGGCGGGGGTGCTCTCCGGCAACGGCGTGCAGGCGCCGGTCCACGTCCCGGTGAACGTGAGCGGCAACAGTGTCAACGTGGTCGGCGTCGGCAACGCGGCCACCGGAAACGAGTCGACGAACACCTCCGGTGGCCGCGTCGACGAGCCGCGGCGTCCCGGGGAACCGGCGCCGAGGCCCGCCGCCCCCGCCGTCCCCGCCGAGCGCGCACAGCTGGAACCGCCCGCGAACACGGCACCACCGCGGGCGGTTGAGTCCCTCGCGCACACGGGTGCGGACGCGACAGTGCCCGCTCTCGCGGGCGGCGCCGCGCTCGTCCTGGGCGGCGTCGTGCTCTACCGGCGTTTCCGTCCGCGTACGGACGCCTGACCAGGACACCCATCAGGACGCCTGATCAGGACACCCGGTCCCGGCGCCCGCGCCCCGCTGGTCAGTCACCGGCGGGGCCGACGCGTGCCGTACGCCTGAACGCCGCCAGTGACGGTGACCGTGTCAGGCGCGCCGCGCGTGGAAGCGGTGGTGCAGCGCCCGGATCTCCTCCGTCAGCTCGGGCACCGGGCCCTCCACCGCTACGCCGGGCGCGACCTCGTGGATCGGCAGTGTGCGTACGGGCGGTGCGGGTACGCCCAACTCGGTGAGCCAGGAGCCGAGTTGCTCCGAGGAAGCGATGTACACGATGCGCCCGAGGCCCACCCAGGCGTGGGCGGCGGCGCACATCGGGCAGTGCTCGCCGGACGTGTACACCGTGGCGGCGGCCCGCTCCTCGGGGGTGAGGTGGGCGGCGGACCAGCGTGCGAGTTCGAACTCGGGGTGCCGGGTGCGGTCACCCGAGGCCACCCGGTTGTGATCCTCGGCCAGCACCGTGCCGTCGGCGCCCACCAGGACCGACCCGAACGGCTCGTCCCCGGCCTCCAGCGCCTCGGCCGCCAGCTCCACGCAGCGGCGCAGGTGCGGCAGTTCGGCGTGCTTCACGACCATGGCGTACGGCCCTCCTCGACGACGTGATCCTCACCGGCAGCCTATGCCTCTCGGTCGCCTCGACGGCCGCCAGGACGGCTTCCTGGACGCGCACGACGGCCGCGTCACCCTTGGCGGCCCGGGCGCCACCGGCCGTGCTCACGCCGGCGGCCGAACGCTCGACTCCCTCGACCGCGGGACCGTCGCCCTGCCGGTCGACGAGTCGGACGGGGTGGCCCGGCGCACCGGCTCACGAGCGAACTCGGTACCGGCAACGTCACCACCTGCGTTACTGACGCTCGCATCGGTTACGGCCCGTAACCCACACGACTGGTCCAGTCGTAGCAAGATGTCCGGGGCCCGGCTGGTCGTGCTCGACACGCCCCCCGTACGGGCGAGACCGGGGGAGCGGTGATGGCCGACGGCGCCCGTGGCAGGCGACCAGCCGCAAGGGGCGGATGCGTGCCGACCACGACGAGCGGTACCTCGCCGCACACCGGGCCGGCCGGGCGCGCGTGGTCCTCGGCCGCAGCGCCGGCTTCGTCGGTCCCGGCGTCCTCGACCCGTCCCTCGGTGCTGCCGTGTTCCCGGGCGCCCTCACCGGCGGGGAGGCGCGCCGCACTCGCCGGATGAGCCATGGTGGACGACGCATGCCGGGTCCCCGCGCCTCAACGGCGTGTGCGTGCCCGCGACCGGTCCAGTGCCGCCACACCGAGCGCCGCCAGGGCGATCTGGATGAGCCACTCGACCCAGTCGACGCCGCCGGTGTCGGCCACGTCGAACGACGCGGCGATCCAGGATCCGATCAGCGCGGCCACGATGCCGACGAGAATCGTCCACAGGATGCCGATGCGCTGACGACCCGGGACCACGAGTCGGCCCAGGACGCCGATGACGATACCGATGACAATGGCACTGATGATTCCGTCGATCTCCATCTCCGCCCCTTCTCGTCGGATCCCCGCTGTAGTGCGGATGCCCGCTGCCGGCGTGCGCAGTCCGTTCGCATTTCAGCCACTCGGGGCCTGAGAGGACGCGGGAGAGGGCCGGCCCGGGGAGGCGGGACCGGCCCGTGCTGCTCCCTTCCGGTGGGCCTAGTGCCTCGGGGCGCTCCTCGCCGCCGTACCGGCGCAGACCAGGCCCAGAATCAGGGCCAGGGCGCCGATGACGATGTTGTTCCAGATGACGCCGGCGTCCGGGCTCGTGCCGACGATCCATGGCGAGATGATCATCCATACTCCGATCGCGCACATGGCCCAGCTGAGGCCGTACATGCGTTCCGGGGCACGGGTGAATCCGAGGGCCAGCAGACCGATGGCGATTCCCACGATCAGATTGTGGGCCACGAGCGCGGGCTGGCTGGTGGTGAAGTGGAGTATCCACGGGGACACGGCACAGTAGAGGCCGAGCAGGAAGACCGGGCCGTCCACGAGTGCCACGTCCCGACCACCGAGCATGCGGGCGTAGCGCGCCTGCATTTCCGGAGCGTCGGGGTGGCTGGTGATGTCACCTCTGGTGTGCGAGACGTTGGCCATGAGTCGTCTCCTTTGACTTGCCGGGCCGACCGCCTCTGAGGCGGTGTGCGGTAGCGCCGCATACACCCATTCTGCCCTTATTTGGGCCTTATGTGTAGTGGTGGGCGGGCTGTACATGCGCGCGCGGATCGCGGGCAGACGCAGCGGTACGGAGATGTGGACCGGAGCGGATCGGCACGGTGCGGGACAGGGAAGGCGGCCGTCATGGGCGCGAAGGTGTCGGAGCGGTTTCCGGCGGGGGCGCCGCGCGGGTCGTGGCCGGCGGAGGAGTACGCGGCACGCCGCCGTGCCGAGGGTGAGCCCGCGACCGTCGTGATGGACCTGACGTCCGACGCCTTCCTGGTGGTCGTTCCGGCCCGCGACGAGGACTGACAGCGCCCCGGCTGGGGCCGGGTCGCGGGTGCGCCGTACGCATCCGAGTCTTTGTCACGCCCGTGTGAATTCGGGGTCCGTCATACGAGACCGGCTCGGTTTTCCTTGACCGTGTTCGAAGGCGGCTGCCACGATCGACGGCATGACAACGGGACTGGACCTCACGCGGCGACGCCACGTCGACCTCGCGCGGGTCTCCAGCGCCTCCTGTCGCGTCGTGGCCTGATTCCGCCGAGCCGCCGCCACCTCATCACCCACCGCGCGCCGCACCGGCCCGGCATGCCCGTGCGCGCGACTTCCCCCGCCGCCCGAACCCGGTGACCGCGCACGTCCGTTGAAGCCGCCGTACGCGGTGTCCCCGGCGAGGCACTGGTCACCGGCGGATGTCTCGCACGCCCGCGCGGCACGGGAGAAGCGGCCGACGAGAGCCGCGCCCCGCCTTCCCGAAAAGAGGACCCATGGCCACTGTCCTTTCCGTCTCCGGCAGCCCCTCCGCCTCCTCCCGCACCAACCGGCTGCTGCGTCACCTCGACGTCCGACTGGCCGCACAGGGCCACGAGGTGATCCCGCTCGACGTGCGCGGCCTGCCCGCCGAGGCCCTGCTCGGCGCGGACTTCGGGCACCCCGCGATCGTCGAGGCCGCCGCGCTGTTCGCCCGGGCCGACGGCGTCGTCGTCGGAACCCCCGTCTACAAGGCGTCCTACTCCGGTGTCCTGAAGGCGCTCCTCGATCTGCTCCCGCAGCACGCCCTCACCGGCAAGACCGTGCTGCCGCTCGCCACCGGCGGCTCCACCGCGCATGTCCTGGCCATCGACTACGCGCTCCGCCCGGTACTGAACTCCATGGGCGCGGCCCACATCGTGCAGGGCTGGTTCACCCTCGACCGGGACATCACGGCACACGAGGACGGCGCGCTCACCGTCGCGCCGGGCGCCGCGGAGGGCCTCGCCCACGTGGTCGACCAGTTCTCGGCGGCCCTGGGCGACGCCCGCCTCCACGGTCCCGTGCTGGCCACGGCGGGCTGAGTACCGACGCCCCGTCCTGAACCGGGCCCGGCCTCCCGTCCCGGCCCCCTCCGCGACCACGTCCCCGAACGGAGCTGCCCCGTGCCCCTCACCTTCCACTGGTTCCTGCCCACCAGCGGCGACAGCCGCGATGTCGTCGGCGGCGGCCACGGCGTCCCGGCTTCCTCCTCCGGGCGCCACCGGCCGCCTACGGTCGCCTACCTGAGCCAGATCGCCCGCGCCGCCGAGGACCTCGGCTTCGTCGCCGCGCTCACGCCCACCGGCGCCTGGTGCGAGGACGCGTGGCTGACCACCGCCATGGTCTCCCAGGCGACACAGCGGCTGAAGTTCCTCGTCGCCCTCCGCCCCGGCTTCGTCTCACCCACGCTCGCCGCGCAGATGGCGTCCACCTTCCAGCGGCAGACCGGCGGACGGCTGCTGATCAACGTCGTCACGGGCGGCGAGAGCCGCGAGCAGCGGGCGTACGGCGACTTCCTGGACAAGGACGCCCGCTACCGGCGCACCGGCGAATTCCTGCATGTCGTACGGGAGTTGTGGGACGGCAAGACCGTGGACCTGCACGGCGAGCACCTCCGGGTCGAGGACGCGAGGCTCGTCCACCTCCCGGACCCCGTGCCCGAGGTGTACTTCGGCGGCTCCTCCCCCGTCGCCGGAGAGGTCGCCGCCCGGCACGTCGACGTGTACCTCACCTGGGGCGAGCCGCCCGCGCAGGTCGCCGGCAAGATCGCCTGGATGCGGGAGCTGGCCGCGAAGGAAGGCCGTACCCTGCGCTTCGGCGTCCGGTTGCACGTCATCACCCGGGACACCGCGGAGCAGGCCTGGGCCGAGGCGCACCGGCTGCTCGACGGCTTCGACCCGGACACGGTACGGGCCGTGCAGACCGGCCTCGCCCGCAGCGAGTCCGAGGGGCAGCGGCGCATGCTCGCCCTGCACGGCGGCGCCCGGGACTCCCTGGAGATCCACCCCAACCTGTGGGCCGGCATCGGCCTGGTGCGCGGCGGCGCGGGCACCGCCCTGGTCGGCAGCCACGACGAGGTCGCCGAACGGATCCGCGAGTACCACGCGCTCGGGATCGACGAGTTCGTCCTCTCGGGTTACCCGCATCTGGAGGAGGCGTACTGGTTCGGCGAGGGCGTTCTGCCGCGCCTCGCCGCCCAGGGGCTGTGGCGCCACCCGGCACAGGTGCCGCCGGACGGCGGCGCTCCGTCGCCGCTCGCGGTCCGGAGCGAGGCCGGTGCGGGGAGAGGCGCCTGACGCACCGGCGCCGTCCGCCCCGGCACCGGCAGGGACACTCCCCGGACCTCGCGCCGATGCGGCTCGCGGGCACGACGTCCCGGGCGGCACGCCGCGCGGACGGGGCGAGAAGGACGTCCGCGAGCCGACGGGCCCGGGCGACGTGCGGGTGGGGCGGGGTGGTCCTGGAGTGACGCTCGTGATCGCGGCCCCGGTGCCGAGGACGCGGAGGAGCGGGCGCCGCGGGCCGCCCCGCCCTCAACCAGTCGAGAGCCGACCGGAGTTGGGTTGGTCTACACCCTTGACTGGTACATACCAACGCGGTTGAGTGTGCCTCCACACCCCCCACCACGGCCGCCCCCACGCCGTGGCCGGTCCCACCGGCACGTGCGCACAAGGCTCCGCTCCGCCCTGCCCTTGGACGGGAGCGGCCGTGCCCCGCCGAAGGAGGCAGACCTGTGTCGAGGCGCCGTATCTCCGCCGTGGTGACCGCACTCGCCCTCGCGGCAGCCGTGCCCGCGTTCCTGCCCGCCACCGAGGCCTCCGCCGCCGCGTGCTCGAGCTATCCGAGCTGGACGGCCGGAAAGGCCTACAACGCCGGTGACATCGTCCGCTACACGGACGGCAAGGCCTACATCGCCGAGCACGCGAACCCGGGCTACGACCCGATCATCAGCACCTGGTACTGGGAGCCGTACGCCTGCGAAAGCGGCCCGCAGACGCCGGTCGGCAACTTCGTGGTGACCGAGGCCCAGTTCAACCAGATGTTCCCGGGCCGGAACTCCTTCTACACCTACAGCGGTCTGACCACCGCGCTCAGCGCCTACCCCGGCTTCGCCACCACCGGCAGCGACACCACCAAGAAGCAGGAGGCGGCTGCCTTCCTCGCCAACGTCAGCCACGAGACCGGCGGGCTGGTGCACGTCGTCGAGCAGGACACCGCCAACTACCCACACTACTGCGACTGGAGCAAGTCCTACGGCTGTCCGGCGGGCCAGGCGGCCTACTACGGGCGCGGACCGATCCAGCTCAGCTGGAACTACAACTACAAGGCGGCGGGCGACGCGCTCGGCATCAACCTGCTGAACAACCCCTGGCTGGTGCAGAACGACGCGGCCGTCGCCTGGAAGACCGCCCTGTGGTACTGGAACACCCAGTCCGGGCCGGGCAGCATGACCCCGCACAACGCCATGGTCAACGGGGCCGGCTTCGGCCAGACGATCCGCTCCATCAACGGTTCCATGGAGTGCGACGGCAGGAACCCCGCGCAGGTCCAGAGCCGTGTCACCAAGTACCAGCAGTTCAGCCAGATCCTCGGCGTCTCCCCGGGGGGCAACCTCTACTGCTGACCGCCGGGGAGTGTGCGAGACTCCGCCGATGACCTCGGAAACGATCACCGCTGAGTCCTCGGGCACCTGGCACCTCGGCGACCTGCCCGTCCGCCGCGTCGGTTTCGGTGCGATGCGGCTGACGGGCAGCGCCGCCTTCCACCTCGGCACGCCGAGCGATCGGGAGCGGTCCCTCGCCGTGCTGCGCCGGGCGGTCGAACTCGGCGTCAACCACATCGACACCGCCGCCTTCTACTTCTCGTCCCTGCGCTCCGCCAACGAACTGATCAACAGCGCGCTGGCGCCCTACGCCGACGACCTGGTGATCGTCACCAAGGTCGGCCCGTACCGCGACTGGTCGGGCGAGTGGGGCACCTCCGCCCGGCCCGAGGACCTGCGCGCCCACGTCGAGGAGAACCTGCGCCAGCTCGGCCGCGACCACCTCGACGTCGTCAACCTGCGCCGCATGCGGCAGGATTCGATCGCCGAGCACTTCGGCGCCCTCGCCGAACTGCGCGAGGCGGGCCTGATCCGCCACCTCGGCCTCTCCGACATCGAGCCCCGCCACCTCGCCGAGGCCCAGGCCATCGCGCCCGTGGTCTGCGTCCAGAACCGCTACGGCCTCGGCTTCCACGACCCGGCCACCGACGGGCTCCTCGCCCTGTGCCGTGCGCAGGGCATCGCCTTCGTGCCGTTCTACGCCATCGCCGGCGAGGCCGGACCCCAGGGCGCCGGCACCGCCCACGACGACGAGGTCCGCGCCGTCGCCCGGGCCCACGACGCGAGCCCCGCCCAGGTCCGGATCGCCTGGACCCTGCACCAGGGCCCGAACGTCCTCGCCATCCCCGGCACCGGCAACCCCGGCCACCTCACCGAGAACGTGGCCGCGGGTGCCCTGCGCCTCACCGCCGGGGAACTGGCGCGACTCGACCGCGCCCGGACGGGCTGACCCGCGGGGTCCGGGGACACGGGGCGCGAGAGACTTGGCGTCCATGGCGTTTTACGTATAACCTCACCGGTCAATCGCCCCCGCCCCACCCGAAAGGGCCCGATGAGACGCATCGCCCTGGTCGCCCTCGTCGTCGACGACTACGACGAGGCGATCCGCTTCTACACCGAGGCCCTCGGCTTCCGCCTCGCCGAGGACACCCCCCGGCCCGACGGCTCGCGCTGGGTCGTCGTCGAACCCGGTGCGCCGGCGCGGGGCACCGCCCTGCTGCTGGCCCGCGCCAAGGGCGAGGCGCAGCGCTCCCGGATCGGCGACCAGACGGGCGGGCGCGTCGGGTTCTTCCTGTACACCGACGACTTCGCCCGCGACCACGCCCGTATGAAGGCCGCGGGCGTGACCTTCCTGGAGGAGCCGCGGCACGAGCCCTACGGCTCGGTCGCCGTCTTCCAGGACCTGTACGGCAACCGCTGGGACCTGCTCCAGCCCGCCGCCCCCTGATCCGCCCCGCACTCCGCACCCACCCGCCGAGGAACGTCCACACATGTCATCTACGCGCATAGACACCGAGACCCTCCGCCGCCTCCCCAAGGCGGTACTGCACGACCACCTCGACGGCGGCCTGCGCCCCGCGACCGTGGTGGAGCTGGCCGGGTCCGTCGGCCACACCCTGCCCACCACCGACCCCGACGAGCTGGCCGCCTGGTACTACGAGGCCGCCAACTCCGGCGACCTGGTGCGCTACATAGCCACCTTCGAGCACACCCTCGCCGTGCTGCAGAACCGCGAGGGCCTGCTGCGCGCCGCCGAGGAGTACGTCCTCGACCTGGCCGCGGACGGCGTCGTCTACGGCGAGGTCCGCTACGCCCCCGAGCTGATGACCGGCGGCGGTCTGACCCTCGCCGAGGTCGTCGAGACCGTCCAGGAGGGCCTGGCGGCCGGCATGGCCAGGGCGGCGGCAGCGGGCACGCCGGTCCGTGTCGGCACCCTGCTGTGCGGGATGCGGATGTTCGACCGCACCCGCGCCACCGCCGACCTCGCCGTGGCCTTCCGGGACGCCGGTGTCGTCGGCTTCGACATCGCGGGCGCCGAGGACGGCTTCCCGCCCGCCGACCACCTGGACGCCTTCGAGCACCTGCGCCGCGAGAACGTGCCGTTCACCATCCACGCGGGCGAGGCACACGGGCTGCCCAGCATCCACCAGGCCCTCCAGGTGTGCGGCGCCCAGCGCATCGGCCACGGCGTGCGCATCACCGACGACATCCCCGACCTCGCCGCCGGCAAGCTGGGCCGCCTGGCCGGCTGGGTCCGCGACCGCCGCATCGCCCTGGAGATGTGCCCGTCCTCCAACCTCCAGACCGGTGCCGCCACTTCGATCGCCGAGCACCCGATCACCGCGCTGAAGGACCTCGGCTTCCGCGTCACCCTCAACACCGACAACCGCCTGGTCTCCGGCACGACGATGACCCGGGAGATGTCCCTCCTCGTCGAGCAGGCGGGCTGGACCGTCGAGGACCTGCGCACGGTCACGGTGAACGCGCTCAAGAGCGCCTTCATCCCGTACGACGAGCGCAGGTCCCTGATCGAGGACGTGGTCCTGCCGGGCTACGCGGCGGCGCTCTGAACGAGCCCGCGCACATAGGCGGCCTGTCCGACGTGCTGGAGATCGTCGGACAGGACGCTGACCAGCCGCACGCCCAGCGTGACCGGCGGATCCCAGTTCTCGTCCACCACCCGCTCCAGGTCCTTCGCGGCCAGGGAACGCAGGGCTCCGAGCGTCTGCTCGTGCACGGCGTCGTAGTAGCCGGTCAGCAGGTCGGCCGAGTCGACCCGCACCTTCGCGACCTGCGCCGGGCTGTGGCCGTAGCCGGTGTCGTGGCGGGGCAGTCCGAGGCCGAAGCGTTTCTCCCACTCGCCGTTCAGCCACACCTGATCCAGCCCGAAGGCGTCCGCGATGTGGTCGTCCTGGACCCGGGTGAGGTGCCACAGGAGCCAGCTGACGGAGTTGGCGTCGTCGGTGGGGCGGGCGTTCAGGTCGTCGGGGTCCAGGCCCTCGGCGACGGCGTGGACTTCTTCCTGGATGCGGCCGTAGCCCTCGATGAGGATGTCCTTCGCATGCATACCTCCACCATCGCGCAGTCCGGCCTCAGGCGCTCCCCGTCTCCAGCAGTCCCATCAGCGCCCGCGCCGCCGGGCTGGTGGCCGGTGCGGGCGGCAGCAGCGCGATGGTCTCGTACTCCGTCCCGCCGGAGTCCTTCAGCGGCAGCGAGGTCAGGGAGGCCCGCTTGTGCCGGAAGTGCCGTGGTACGACCGCGATACCGAGGTTCTCGTCGATCAGGTCGAGCAGGCCGTGCACGTCGTTCACCTCCAGCGGGACGGTCCGCCGCACGCCCGCCGCGGCGAAGACGGCGTCGGTGACGCGGCGCGGCCCCCAGTCAGGGTGGAAGTCGACGAAGACCTCGTCGGCGAGGTCGTGCGGGGTGAGCACCGCGCCGTTCGCCGCGAGCCGGTGGTCGGGGTGGCACAGCACCGTCATCGGCTCGCCGGCCAGCGAGATCGAACGCAACTGGTCGGTGTCCGCCTGCGTCCGGTAGGCGAAGGCCAGGTCGAGCCGCCCGGCCGCGACCTCCTCGGCCAGCTCGCCCGAGCCCGCCTGACGCAACCGGATCTCCACGTCCGGATGCCGGCGCCGGAACGCGGCCAGCAGCCCCGCCACCGGCACCCCGGCGATGCACTGCTCGGTGCCCAGGGAGAGCGTGCCGCGCAGCACGCCCTGCACCGCGGCGACCGCCTCGTGCGCCGACCGCACCTGTGCGAGGATCCGTCGCGCCTCGCCCAGCAGCGCCCGCCCGGCCTCCGTCAGAGTCACCCGGCGGGTGGTACGCACGAACAGCGGCGTCTGCAACTCCCGCTCCAGTGCCCGGATGGACGCCGACAGGCCGGACTGGGAAACCAGCAGCCGTTCCGCCGCGCGGGTGAAGTGCTGGTCCTCGGCGACCGCCACGAAGTGCTGGAGATGGCGCAGTTCCATGATTGAGAAGCGTAACCGCTGAATCCCATCGGATTCTTCTGTTGGACCACTGCCCGCAGGTCACGACAGAGTGGGAAGCCGTTCCACCCAAGACCCGCACCTCGGGTGCCGACCTCCTGGAGTCGCGTTGTACACCGCACACCCCGACCGCTACGCGGACATGCCCTACCGGCGCACCGGACGCAGCGGCCTGAAGCTCCCCGCGCTCTCGCTCGGCCTGTGGCACAACTTCGGCCCGGACCGCCCCGTCGAGACGCAGCGAGCCATCCTGCGCCGCGCGTTCGACCTCGGCGTCACCCACTTCGACCTCGCCAACAACTACGGCCCGCCGCCCGGCGCCGCCGAGTCCGCCCTCGGCGAGGCCCTCAGGGCCGACTTCGCGCCGTACCGCGACGAACTGGTCATCTCCACCAAGGCCGGGTATCTGATGTGGCCCGGCCCGTACGGGGAGTGGGGCTCGCGCAAGTACCTGCTGTCCTCCCTCGACCAGAGCCTCGCCCGCATGGGCCTGGACCACGTCGACATCTTCTACTCGCACCGCCCCGACCCGGAGACTCCGCTGGAGGAGACGATGGGCGCCCTGCACACGGCGGTGCAGCAGGGCAAGGCGCTCTACGTCGGCGTCTCCAACTACTCGCCGGAGCAGACCCGCGAGGCCGCCCGTATCCTCGCCGAACTGGGCACCCCGCTCCTGATCCACCAGCCGCGCTACTCCATGCTGGACCGCCGCCCGGAGGTCGGGGGCCTGCTGGACGTCCTCGACGAGCTCCAGGTCGGCTCCATCGCCTACTCCCCGCTGGAGCAGGGCCTGCTCACCGGCCGGTACCTCGACGGCATCCCGGAGGACTCGCGGGCCGCGAGCGACAGCCCGTTCCTGAGCTCCGACGCGGTCACCGAAGAACTCGTCGGCAAGCTGCGCGCGCTCAACGAGATCGCGGAGTCCCGCGGCCAGTCGCTGGCCCAGATGGCGCTGGCGTGGGTGCTGCGCGCGGGCCGCGTGACCTCCGCCCTGGTCGGCGCGAGCAGCGCGCGGCAACTGGAGGACAGCGTCTCGGCCGTCCGCAACCTCGACTTCGACGCCGACGACCTGGCCCGGATCGACCGGATCGTCGCGAAGTAGGACAGCGGGACACGGGTAGGACGAGCGAAGGTCCCGGAGGCGGGCGGCCGCCTCCGGGACCTTCGCCTGCGCCGGTGCCGCGCCGCGGACGGTCAGGCCCCCGTGGGTACCCGGTCCAGGAAGCCGAACACCGCCCGGATCCGCCCCTCGCCGTCCAGCACGACCACGTCGGACCCGGCCGCGGGCGCCGATCCGTCGGCCTCGCTCACCAGCTCCCAGGAGAAGCGTGCCGTGTCGTGGTGCCCCTCCACGGAGCCGGACAGCCGGAAGGCGAAGCCGGGGTACTGCTCGCGCGCCGCCGCGATCACGGCCGCGATCTGGTCGTGGCCGTGCACGTCGGCCAGGGGGTCGGTGTAACCGCCGTCAGTGGTCCAGGCCGCGGCGACCGCCTTGGCCCGGGCGTCCGGCCCGGCGTTCCAGGCCTCGAAGTAGCGGGCGACGGCATCCTCGTAACGGGTGGTGGGCGCGGTCATGGTCGATCAGCCTCCATCGAGGTCGGACGCACTGGTCAGGACCCGGATCCCGGTCACGGCGACCCGGTACCGCAACCATGCCCGCGCCCTCGCGGACCGTCGATTACCCGACGGGTCATGCGACGGCCCGCCCCTCGGGACCGCGTGGCCCAGGGCCTGAGGGCGGCGTCGGACGGATGGCGAGTTTCGGCCAACAGCGGCGGTGAATATGCCAAGAGACTGGCCGGAAATTCATGGTGACAGTGGTTCAGCGGTGAACATACTCACCTCTAGGGCCTCTCACACCACGCGACAGCGCCCTCACGCACAGCACACACGCCGCACGGACGCCATGCCGGACCGGCAGGCGGCTGCGCGACGGGGGAGGGGAGCAGTGCACGACGAGTTCCTGTGCCATGTCACCGCCTACGGTGTCTGCGACGGCCGGCGCATCGGAGTACCCCTGGGGACCTACCGGGCCCCCACCCTCGCCCTGGCCCTGTGGTGGCTGCGCGACCGTGCGTCCTGGATCGCCGAGCGGCTGGACCCGCAGCCCGACACCCCCCACTTACCGCGCGGCGCCCTGACCCCGGTCGCCGACGACGCGCCCGACGTGCCGCGCGTGTTGCGCACCTGGTGCGCCGACGCCCTCCAACAGGAGCTGGTCGCCGACGAGTTGGCAGCAGGGCGCCTGGTGCGCATCGCCACCAGCGACGACACCACCGAGTACGAACTGCTGGCCGAGTCCGTGGACGCGCTGCGCATGCAGCGGGCCTCTCCACCCCTCGTCGTCCCCGTCGCCTGAACGTGGGGTGTCCGACCGGACGAGACGTGCCGGAACCGTTCTGCCGTGCCCCCGGGGGGCCTGTTCGGCGCATCCGGCCGAGGACGCGGGACCGGGATCCCGTCCGCGCGCGGGGACACTCGCCGGTTCGCCACGCTCGACCTCGCCGCGGGCGGCCCCGCATCACGTCGCCGCCGCGGCAGTGGCCGATGTGCACCGACACCGCCACCTCACGGCCCCACGCACCGGGCCCCGCTCACCCACGCCACTCCGGTACCACCGGTTTTCCGTGACCGGATCCGTCGGACGGGCCCCGGGCAGGCCCGCTCCGCCGCCCCGCCCATCGCGCGAGCAGCGCGCCGAGGAACCCGGCGACCAGTCCCCACAGCAGGGCGAGACCGACCGCCCCCCACAGACGCGGGCGCAGGTACAACCGTCCCGACAGCCCGCCGCCCAGGTCGCCGATGCCGAGCACCGACAGGCCGTAGTGCGCGGAGATCCGGCCGACGAGGCCGATCATCAGCACCGTGAGCGCCAGTGCCACGGCCATGCGCACGGCGTGCCGCCAGGCCGGCATCCCGGCCGGGGAGCGGGCCGCGGCCACGACTCCGGCCGCCAGGAGCAGAACCGCCGCGACGACCAGGAGCCACCACATCCGCCCGTCGCGCTCGGTGAACGTGCCCAGATTCAGCGTCGAGACGTCCGGTGCACGCAGCACCTCGTCGAGCACATGCGGCATCGGCAACCCGAACGGCCCCTCCACGCGCCCGTTCCAGGTGGCACCGAGGCCGATCGTGAACGCCGGCCAGGCGAGGTTCGGCAGGCCGAGCAGCAGCACGGCGAAGGTGTCCGCCGGGTGCCCCCGCGTCCCGGCGACGACCAGGCCGACGACGAGGCCGATGACGACGTACGCGAGCAGCAGCGCGACCATCGCGTACGCGGCCGGCCGCATCGACGTCACCGGACGCGGCAGCCGCCCCGGCAGTGGCGCCGCGCGCCTCACCAGCAGGGCCAGTACCAGCACGCCCGCCAGCCACAGCAGCCCGAAGAGGACCGTCAGCGGCACGTCCGTGGTGAAGCCGACCTCCGGAGCGATGTCGAACAGGTCACCGAGGTCGTTCAGCACGCCCTCCCCGAGCGGGACCTCGAAGGTCCGGCGCGCGGCGAAGGCCAGCCCGAGGAGGGCGAGCAGCCACAGAACGGCGATCCGCCCGGCCCAGCCGGCCAGCTCCGGGGCGCCGACGACGGCACGGTGGCGCAGCGGCCGCAGAAACCCCCGGGCGATCACGAGTGCGCCGGCCAGCGTGACGGACAGCGGGAGCACGGTCAGACCCGCGTCCGTGTCGGCGAACCCTCCCGCGTCCCCGGACAGCTCCAGCGAGCCGCCCACGGCGGTGACGACGGTCGCCGTGACGACCCGGGGGAAGGCGTTGTCGGGCAGGTCCGTGGCCCCGGCCGCCCACAGTCCGAGCGCGGCCACGATTCCCATGGCGACCAGAGCGGCCAGCACCGTCACCAGGGCCTGCAGCCAGCTCTGACGGGTGGCCGCCCGGTCGGACGGGGTTCGTGAGCTCACGCCGCCACGCTAGGCAGCACCGGGGCGGCGCGCCCGTCGGCCGGGGCCGTCCGCGTCGCCGCGCGCCACGACCGCGGCGGAGCACCGCACCGGAGGGTGACCGTGGTTCACCCCGCCCGTACGACGAGCGCGTAGTCGCCGAGGCCCAGTACGCGGTCGGCCGACACCTCGCCCCGGGTGGTGAGGACCGCGAGGACCCGGCCGGTCTCCGGAGCGAACGCCACGTCCAGCACGGTGCCGTGCTCGGCGCCCGCGTCGGTCAGGACCCGGCGGCCCAGCAGATCGTGACGGGGCGGAACCGTGTCGGGGGCGGTGGCGGTACGGACCCGGACGGAGGCCGGGCCGATCGCGTGCACCGCGTCCCAGGCCAGCACGGTCTCCCTGCCCCAGCGGCGGCCCCGGAGCCGGAGGTGGCTCACCACCCCGGACGCCGGGTCGACGGTCAGGGACGTCACCGTGCCGAGCGGGTGCGCCTCGGCCGGCAGCACCACCGGCAGGCCCCGTACCTCGGTGAACAGCATCACGGCGGTGAGCCCCTCCAGCGTCCGGGAACGCCACCGACCAGGGCGGTGAAGCCGGACAGGTCGTCGGCGACCTGCCGCACCGCGAGGTCGGGGAGGACGAGGGCCCGGCCGACGACCGTGAGCGTCTCGCCGCGGGGCACGTACACCCTGCGCCGATGCCGGGTGGGCCCGGGCACGAACCGTTTGCTCGCCGCCACCCGGAAGCCGACGACCCGGCCGCCGGTGCCGCCCTCCACCACGACGTCGAGCACCGTGCCGATCTCGGCGCCCGACTCGGTGAGCACCCTCGCTCCCAGGACCCGGCCCCGCAGGGCCTGCTGGTGCGCCATCATGGCGGCGGCGCTCACCAGGCCGCGCCGGTCGCGGATCATCACCGCGTCGTGGCCCAGCGCGTACACGGCCGGCCACGGCAGGCCCTCCTTCAGCAGGCCGGACAACAGGCCCCGGCCCGTCAGGGTGAAACCGGTGATCCGGGCCGCCTCGGCGTCGCATACGGTGTCCTTGACGTGGGCGACGGCGTCGCCGCCGAGGGTGACCACCGGCCGGGTGGTGAGGCTCCGTGCGGCCATCAGTTCGTTCATCGCACACCCTTCCCGCACCCCTCGGGTTCCCCGCACCACTGTGACGATGCCCGCAGTACGGGGGCACGGGGACTGCGGGGCCGGGGACGGGGTACGAGGACACGTGCAGCAGCGTCCGGCCAGCCCGGCTTCCGAGAGAGAAACGCATGACCGAGTACCTGGGCGGGGCAGTGATACCGATTGGTTTCGACGTACCCGTCGACCCGCTGAGGCGGGCGGCACACTACTCCGGTGAGCCGGGCTGCATCGCGCAGGCCCGTTCCTTCGCCTCGCTCTTCCTCGACCAGCTCAGGACCGAGTGGTGCGCCACGGTCGGCCGGCGTGCCGACGGCGCGGTGCTGCTGGTGGTGAGCGAGCTGGTCACCAACGCCGACCGGCACAGCGCGGGACCGTACATCCTGGAGCTGGAGGGCACGGACGCCACCGTGGCGGTGACCGTCTACGACAGCAGCGGCGCGGTGCCCCGTCGTTTCCCCCGCGACCCGGAACGCGTCGGCCGGCACGGACTGGAGATCGTCCACGCCCTGGCCGAGACGGTCGTCGTCGAACGCGTGCCGGTGGGCAAGCGGGTCCGCGCGGTGGTGCGCCTCACCGAAGAGTGAAGCCGGTGCCGCCCCTCCCGGGCGGGGCGACAACACGTACGGCGGTCGCCGTCAGGCGCACCCGAGTTCGCCCAGCATGCCCTCGCGCAGCCGGGCGATGATCCGCTTGATCAACCGGGAGACGTGCATCTGCGAGCAGCCGAGCCGCTCGCCGATCTCCGCCTGCGTGGCCTCCTCCACGAACCGCATGTGGATGATCCGCCGGTCCCGCTCACTGAGCTCGGCCATCAGCGGGGCGAGCGAATGGAAGTCCTCGACGAGCCGCAGTCCGTTCTCCTCCACACCGATGAAGTCGGCGAGCACCGACTCGCCGCTCTCCGCGCCGTCCCCGGTCAGCGCGGCGTCCAGCGACGAGGAGTTGTAGCCGTTGGAAGCGATCTGGCCCTCGACCACCTCCCTCTCGCCGATGTTCATCAGCGTGGCGAGTTCCTTGACGGTGGGCTCGCGGTCCAGGCGGGAGGAGAGTTCCTCGCGGGCCTTGGCCAGCTCCACGCGCAGTTCCTGGAGCCGTCGCGGCACGTGCACCGCCCAGGTGGTGTCGCGGAAGAAGCGCTTGATCTCGCCGACGATGTACGGCAGCGCGAAGGACGTGAACTCGACCTCGCGCGACAGCTCGAACCGGTCGATGGCCTTGATCAGGCCGATCATGCCGGTCTGGACGATGTCCTCCATGTCGTCCCCGCGACCGCGGAACCGGCCGGCGGCGAACCGCACGAGCGACATGTTCATCTCGATCAGCGTGTTGCGCGCGTACTGGTACTCGTGCGTGCCCTCCTCGAGTTCCGCGAGGCGCTGGAAGAAATCGCGGGACAGGTGCCGCGCGTCACGCGGCGCCACGGTGCGGGGGTCCACGACCCCAGGCAGCGATCCGGCACCCGCCCTGTTCCCGGTGGTCTCCTCGACGACCTGCGCACCCGGCCGGATCACGGCGGTCTCCATTGCCTCTCCCACGAAAGTCACGGTTGGACGTCTCCCTAGGTTCTTCCCGCATGCGGGTACCCGGGGCGCGGCGGCCCATACCTCCCGTCTTCACGGGGGGTGCGAACTCGGTGCCGCAGCGTCGTCGCGGGGTGATGCGTCGTCTCTCGGCGAGTCTCTCGGCGATGTGTCATCTCTCAGCGTAGTCCCGGGCACGGTGCGGGGCATCCGCGGATTTCCCTCTGGGCGGAACGCCGGACCCTTCCGCCGGATGCTCCGGCTCCTAACCTGAGGAGGTGACCAGCCACGTGTCGAACGAAGCCCGCGTCATTCCTCTGCGCCCGCAGGCAGCGCCCCCGCAGGCAGCGCGCCCGGAGGACCGCCCCGCCGTCAGAGAGCCCCTCTGGCGCGATCTGGTGGGCGACGTCCTGCGGCGTGAACGCCTCGCCCAGGAGCGCACGCTGAAGGAGGTGGCCCAGGCCGCCCGGATCTCCATGCCGTATCTGTCGGAGGTGGAGCGCGGCCGCAAGGAGGCGTCCTCGGAGGTGCTGGCCGCCGCCGCGGGCGCCCTCGGGCTGGGCCTGGGCGACCTGCTGGTGCGGGCCCAGGGAGAGCTGGTCCGCCTCACCTCGCGGCAGCACACCGGTGCCGGCCGGGGCCGGGGTACGTCCGGTGCCCGCTACGACGGGATGTGCCTGGCCGCCTGACCGCCCGCCGGGGCCGGCGCCCCGCTGGGCGCCGGCCCCGGCACTCACACCCTTGCCAGGCGTCGGCTCAGCACCTCGTCGGCCAGCCCGTACGCCACCGCCTCCTGGGCCGTGAACACCTTGTCGCGGTCCATGTCCGCGCGCAGAGTCGCGACGTCGTGGCGCGTGTGCCGGGCCAGCACCTCCTCCACCTGGGAGCGGATCCGCACCATCTCCTTTGCCTGGAGCGCCAGGTCGGATACGGTGCCCTGCCGTCCGCCGCTGGCCGGCTGCCCGAGCAGGACCCGCGCGTGCTCCAGCACGAACCGCCGCCCGGGGTCCCCGCCGGCCAGCAGCACGGCCGCCGTGGAGGCCGCCTGCCCGACGCAGAAGGTGGAGATCGGCGCCTGCACGAACGTCATCGTGTCGTAGATCGCCATCAGCGACGTGAACGAGCCGCCGGGGGAGTTGATGTAGACGGCGATCTCGCTCTCCGGGGCCGACGACTCTAGATGGAGGAGTTGGGCGATGACCACGTTGGCCACGCCGTCGTCGATCTCGGTGCCCAGGAAGATGATCCGCTCCGACAGCAGCCGGCTGAACACGTCGTAGGACCGCTCGCCCTGCGGGGTCCGCTCGACGACGTTCGGAATCGTGTAGGTCCCCATGTCACAGCCCCATCCGTCGCCTGGTCGCGGCCGGCCGCACGTCCGCGAGGGACTGGACGACCCGGTCCACCATTCCGTACTCCCTGGCCTCCTCGGCCGTGAACCAGCGGTCGCGGTCACCGTCCCGGGAGATGGTCTCCGGGCTCTGACCGGTGTGCTCGGCGGTGATCCGCTCGATGGTCCGCTTGGTGAACTCGAGGTTGTCCGCCTGGATCTCGATGTCGGCGGTGGTGCCCCCGATGCCCGCCGACGGCTGGTGCATCATGACCCGCGCGTTCGGCAGGGCGTACCGCTTGCCCGCCGCGCCGACGCTCAGCAGGAACTGCCCCATGCTGGCGGCGAACCCCATGGCGAGCGTCGAGACGTCGTTGGGGATCAGCCGCATCGTGTCGTAGATGGCCAGCCCCGCGTGCACGGACCCGCCGGGGCTGTTGATGTACAGGCTGATGTCGGTGCGCGGGTCCTCCGCGGACAGGATCAGCAACTGGGCGCAGACCCGGTTCGCGGAGACCTCGTCGACCTGGGTGCCCAGCAGCACGATCCGCTGCGCGAGCAACTGCGCGGCCAGATGGTCGTCGAACCGGGTCGGGGTGGTGTCGCCCTCCTGGGCCCGGGGCGGCGTGGCCGGGGCCGGGCCGGCGATGAGTGGAGACATCGGCGCTCCTTGTCGAGTGGTCGGGGAAGCCGTACGCGGCTGACGGCGCCGCGGTTCCTCCACTCTCGGCCCGCCGGAGTGCCCTGCGGGCGCTTCTCTGCCGGTGGCAGATTCGCCGAGGGCAGAGCGGCCGCCGGCCGCCCTCCCGCCCAACTGCCGGAAGGGCGAGCGGACTTCGCCCGGGAAGGGGCCGGGCCGTGCCGGTCGTGGTGGTGGACCGCGGCCACGCGTGGAGCCGGCGGCCGGTCGCCCGCCGACCGGTGGCCCGCCGGCCGTACGCGTGCCACCGGGCGGGGTACGCGGTGCGGCCATCCGCGGGACCGGTCGCCGCGACCGATGAGTTCCGCGGCCCGCGCCGGTCGACAGTGGTGACCGTGTTCCATGCCCAGGAGGTGCTCATGAGCAGCGACGGATTCACCATGTGTCTCTGGTTCGACGGCCAGGCGGAGGAGGCCGCCCACTTCTACGTCTCGCTCTTCGAGAACAGCCGCATCGGCGCCGTCACCCGCTACCCCGAGGGAGGGCACCGGCCCGCCGGCACGGTGCTCACCGTCGACTTCACGGCCAACGGCCAGAAGTTCGTCGCCCTCAACGGCGGCCCGGAGTTCCGGTTCAACGAGGCGATCTCCTTCCAGATCACCTGTGAGAACCAGGACGAGGTCGACCACTACTGGACCAGGCTCACCGAGGGCGGCGGCGAGGACGGCCCCTGCGGCTGGCTCAAGGACCGGTTCGGTGTGTCCTGGCAGGTCGTCCCGAGTCGGCTCGAGGAGATGTTCCGCGACCCGGATCCCGCGAAGGTGGCGCGCGCGAACCAGGCGATGATGTCGATGCGCAAGCTCGACATCGCCGCGTTGGAGAAGGCGTACGCGGGGCAGTGAGCCGCCCGCCGGCGCGCGGGGCCGGCAGGGGCTGACTGGCGTGATGAAACAGACATTTCGCTCGGCAGTCGACGGAGTACGGCGACTGCACGCAGTGCTGCGCGAACGGCAGGGCGGTGCCGCCGTGGTCCCGCCCCGCGCCCGGCCGGGAGGGCCAGTCGCAGTGGTGCCTCTCCTTCGTGTCCCGGGTCGCGGCGGCGACCGCGGCGCGGATCCGCGAGGCGGTGACCGACGTCACGAAGACCGAGGGGAGATGCCGAAGCTCACGGACGTCTCCTGAGCCCCGTCCCGGCTCCCCGTCGCACCATGGCATGATCGGGCCCATGCGTGAACGTGTGGTGGCCGCGTGCGACGGGGCTTCGAAGGGAAACCCGGGTCCGGCCGGCTGGGCCTGGGTGGTCGCCGACGCGGCGGAGCGTCCGGTCCGCTGGGAGGCGGGGCCGCTGGGCAGGGCCACCAACAACGTCGCCGAACTCACGGCGCTGGAGCGCCTGCTGGCGTCGACCGACCCGGACGTGCCGCTCGAGGTCCGCATGGACTCGCAGTACGCCATGAAGGCCGTCACCACCTGGCTGCCCGGCTGGAAACGCAACGGCTGGCGGACGGCCGCCGGCAAGCCGGTCGCCAACCAGGAGCTGGTCGTGCGCATCGACGAGCTGCTCGGCGGCCGCTCGGTCGAGTTCCGCTACGTGCCCGCCCACCAGATCGACGGCGACCGGCTCAACGACTTCGCCGATCGCGCCGCCAGCCAGGCGGCCACCGCCCAGGAGCCCGCGGGCAGCGCCCTGGGCTCACCGGAGCCGCCGCCCGCGCCGGACGTCCCGGCGGCCCGCAAGGCGCCGCGCCGTGGGTCGGGCACGAAGAGCGGCGGTGCCTCCGCGCGCACCATCAAGGCGAAGTTCCCCGGACGCTGCCTGTGCGGCCGTTCGTACGCGGCCGGGGAGCCCATCGCCAAGAACGACCAGGGCTGGGGCCACCCGGACTGCCGCACGGCGGTGGCCGGCTAGCCACCGCTCACCCGTCGGTCGGGGGCGAAGGGCGCCGTCGGCCCGTGTCCGGCGACCTCGACCGTCCCGACGCGGTGCGGGCGAGCTCCGGGTGACAGACTGGCGGCATGGACGAGCGCACATTCGACAGGTCGAACCAGCACGCCTCGGTGGTCGGCCTCGGCACCTGGCAACTGGGTGCCGACTGGGGAGACGTCGACGACAAGGAAGCCCTCGCGGTGCTGGAGGCGGCGGCCGAATCGGGGGTGACCTTCTTCGACACGGCGGACGTCTACGGCGACGGGCGCAGCGAGGAGACCATCGCCACCTTCCTGCGCGGCAGGCCCGACCTGCACGTGCTGGTCGCCACCAAGATGGGCCGCCGGGTCGAGCAGATCCCGCAGAACTACGTCCTCGACAACTTCCGGGACTGGAACGACCGCTCCCGGCGCAACCTCGGCGTGGACGTCGTCGACCTGGTGCAGCTGCACTGCCCGCCGACCGCCGTCTACTCCACCGACGAGGTGTTCGACGCCCTGGACACCCTGGTCGAGGAGGAGCGCGTCGCCGCGTACGGCGTCAGCGTGGAGACCTGCGAGGAGGCGCTGACCGCGATCGCCCGGCCCAACGTGGCGAGCGTGCAGATCATCCTCAACCCGTTCCGGATGAAGCCCCTGAGCAAGGTACTCCCGGCGGCCCGGGAGGCCGGCGTCGGCATCATCGCCCGGGTGCCGCTGGCCTCGGGCCTGCTGTCCGGCAAGTACACCAAGGACACGGTCTTCGCCGAGAACGACCACCGCTCCTTCAACCGGCACGGGGAGGCCTTCGACCAGGGCGAGACCTTCTCCGGCGTCGACTTCGCCACGGGCGTGGAGGCCGCCGCGGAGTTCGCCGCGCTCGCCCCCGAGGGATACACCCCGGCCCAGCTGGCGCTGCGCTGGATCATCCAGCAGCCCGGTGTGACCACCGTGATCCCCGGCGCCCGCTCGCCCGAGCAGGCCCGTGCCAACACGGAGGCGGCACGGCTGCCCGAGCTGTCCGAGGACACGCTCGCGGCCGTCCGCGACCTCTACGACCGTCGGGTCAAGGACCAGGTCGAGGGCCGCTGGTAGACGCTTCCTCCGGACCTCACGGCACCAGGAGCAGCTGCCGTTCCCGCTCCTGGTCCCCGGAGGCCGCCCCTTCGTCGCGCAGGGTGAAGGCGTGGGAGAGCGTCTCGCTCGCCGCCTCCACGGCCTGCGGGCTGCCTTGAACGGTGACCTCCACCGGCGCGGACAGCCGGCCGCCCGCCCCCTGCGGTGCCGTGCCGGCCTCCGGGGTGGCCGGCGAGTCGAAGGTCGCCGTGCGCACCGTCGCCCGCTCGTCGGCCGGGAGGGCGTCGGGTGCTCCGAAGACACCCTCCAGTGCGCGGACGATCGCCCGTGCGTCGTCGATGCCGCCACCGCTGAGCGTCACGGTGAGCTGAGTGTCGGACATCCTGCGTCCTCCTCCTGGGCCGGTGTCGGTCCCGGCCCGTGTAACCGTCCGCCGTGCGCTCAAACGGGCCGTCGCGGCCCCGCCGGGGCGCCTGTGCGTGGGAAACCCGGGAAGAGGGAAGAGGACGCAGGCCGCGGCAACCGGGAGGAACTGTGACGGAGACGGCTGAGGGTTCGGGCCGACGCAGGGGGCGCAACGAGACCGCGGAGGAGCGGGCCGACCGGATGTGGACGGAGCTGATCCAGGAGGTTCGCGTCGCGCAGATGGGCGTGCAGATCCTGTTCGGCTTCCTGCTCACCGTCGTGTTCACACCGAAGTACGAGGAGCTCTCGGAGACCAATCAGATGATCTATCTGGTGACGGTGGTCCTCGGCGCCGTGACGACCGGCGCCCTGATCGGGCCGGTGTCCCTGCACCGCCTCGTCTCCGGGCGGCGCGTGAAACCGCAGGCGGTGCGGTGGGCTTCCCGGCTGACCGTGCTCGGCCTCGTGCTGCTGCTCGCCACGATGGCCGCGTCGCTCCTGCTGATCCTGCGCGTCGCGACCCACGACGGCTTCGTGCCCTACCTCGTCACCGGCGTGGTGTGCTGGTACCTGCTGTGCTGGTTCGGGATCCCGCTCTGGACCCGGTACCGCGGGGCGTCTCGCTGAGCCCGGGGCTCCGCGCGCGAGCCCCGGCACCCGGTGAGCCTCCGCCGCGAGACCCCGGCGCCCCGTCAGCCCTCGGCCATGATCTCCGCGAGGAAGTCGTCGACGTCCACCTCCTCCTTCCCCGGCCGGACCACGGCGTGGGTCTCGCGGAGGAAGGCCTCCACGGCCGCCGCCCACACGAAGACCACGGCGCGGTGGCGCCCCCCGTCGGGCCGGACGTCGCCGAGCAGTTCGACGCGCAACTCGTCCCACACGCCCCGCGACTCGGGGCGCAGCCGCACGTCGCCCACGCCGACCGGGCGGGCGAGTCCCTCGCGCACCATCTCCCGGTCCAGCGACCAGCGGGCGAGCACACGGCCGTCATGGCTGAACACCACGGTGAGCGCGAACGGGTCCGCGGCGTCGTAGCTCAGATGGGCGAGGACGGGACAGCGATCGGCGCCGCCCGTCTGGAGCTGCACGACGAGGGTCTTGCGCACGAGAGAGTTCACAACGGCCTCCGGGGGAACGGACGTAGAGCCCTCCAGTACCCCGCCCGTCCGCAAGATGCTCACGCGACCGGGCGATTCGCCCCGCCACCCGGTGCTACGAACTGCCGAGCGCCTCGCGCAGCGCGGGCAGCAGGGTCTTCTCCGACCAGTCCAGGAACGCGGGCTGCGTCTCGCCGCCTATCTGCACCAGGGCGATCTCGGTGAACCCGGCCTCGGCGTAAGGGCGTACGGCCTCCACGAAGGCGTCCGGGTCGTCGCCGCACGGGATCGACTCGGCGACGTCGTCGGGGGTCACGAACTGGGTGGCCCCCTCGAAGGAATCCGGGTGGGGCAGTTCGGAGTTGACCTTCCAGCCGCTGCCGAACCAGCGGAACTGCGCGTGGGCGCGTTTGATCGCCGTGTCCCGGTCGGGGTCGTAGGACACCGGAAGCTGGCCGACGCGCGGCTTGCCCTCGCCGCCGTGCCGGTCGAAGGACTCCACCAGCCCGGGCTTGGGCTCGGTGGCGATCAACAGGTCGGCGTGTGCACCCGCCAGCGCGCAGGAGCGCTCCCCGGAGACGGCGATGCCGATGGGCGGCGGACTGTCCGGCAGGTCCCACAGGCGGGCCGACTCCACGTCGAAGTGCGTGCCGCGGTGGTTCACGTGGCCGCCCTCGAAGAGCGCCCGGATGATCTGCACCGCCTCATGGAGCATCTCGTGCCGCACGTCGACGGTCGGCCAGCCCGCGCCCACCACGTGCTCGTTGAGGTTCTCGCCGGAGCCGAGCCCGAGCCGGAACCGCCCCTCGGACAGCAACTGGAGCGTCGCGGCCTTCTGCGCCACCACCGCCGGGTGGTAACGGAACGTCGGACACGTCACGTACGTCATCAGCGGGATGCGGGAGGTCGCCTGCGCCGCGGCGCCCAGCACACTCCAGGCGTACGGCGAATGGCCCTGCGAGCGCAGCCACGGGAAGTAGTGGTCCGACGTCACCGAGAAGTCGAAGCCGACCCCCTCGGCCCGCACCAGATGGTCGACGAGATCGCGGGGACCGGCCTGCTCGGTCATCATCGTGTATCCGATTTGCACCATATGGTGCGGGTCCCCGTCCGGGCGGAGCGAAAACGCCCGCCCGCGGACATCTGTGGTCGCCGTGGGGACGAGTCCCGCGGAACGTGGCGAGGAGCCGTGTCAGCCGTCGAGGAGGGAGCCGCGTCCCAAGGCGCGCGACGGCCGTCAGCGATCCCCGAAGCGCTCCGCCCAGGCCGCCATGTCGGCGGTCGTGGCGTTGCCGCCGCACACCACCAGCCCGATCCGGGCACCGTCGCCGACCCGCTCCACCACGCGCCGGGCCGCGGGCAGCAGACAGCCGGCGGCCGGCTCGGTCCACACCTTCGCGTGCTCGGCGAGCGCCAGCGAACCCTCGACCGCCTCCCGGTCGGATACCACGAGTACCTCGGTGACCAGCGACGACACATGGTCGTACGTCAACTGCGAGACGGACGGGGCGCTGAGCGTGGTGACGATGGACGACAGTGCGACCGGCAGCGGTCCGCCCGCCGCCAGCGCCCGGGACATGGCCTCGGCGCCCTCTGTCTCCACGCCCCAGATCCGCACGGTGGGCCGCAGCGCCCGCAGCGCCGCCGCCACGCCCGCGATCAGCCCGCCGCCCCCGATGCTCACGAGCACGTCGGTGAGCTCTCCGGCGTCCTCGGCGAACTCCAGGCCCACGGTGCCCTGCCCCGCGATCACCACGGGGTCGTCGAAGGGGTGGACCAGGGTCAGCCCCTCCTCCCGCAGCCGGGTCACCAGTGCGAACGCGCTGTCCATGCCGTCGGTCAGCCGCACCAGGGCGCCCGCCTCCTCGGCGATCTCCACGGAGCGGGCCGGTGCCGTGCGCGGCATGACCACCGTGGCCTTCACGTCGAGGGCGGCGGCCATGACCGCCACGGCGATCCCGTGGTTGCCGCCGCTGACCGCGACGACACCGGCGGCCCGCTCGGCCTCGGTCAGCGACAGCAGCTTCGCCGTCGCGCCGCGTGCCTTGAACGAGCCGGTGCGCTGGAGCAGTTCCAGCTTCGCGGTGACCGGGACACCGAGCAGTGCGGACAGCCCGGGGCTCGGCACGGTCGGCGTGCGTACGACATGTCCGGCGATCCGCTCGGCCGCGGCTTCGATCTCCGTGATCCCGATCAAGGCAGTCATCCTTCCGGCGCGGGCGGTGATCCGCGCCCCTGGCACCCTTTCGCGCGACGCGCCCGAGGTCAACACGGTTCCCCGAGGGCGCGGCCGGGGTCAGTGCTGCTGCGGTTTCTGCGCTGTCGCCTCACTCGGCCGTACGACGGCGAAGCCCTCGCCCTGGAGCATCAGCTGCACGGCCTCCCCGGAGCCGCCGCGCAGCATCGAGCCGATGGACTGCGAGCGGTGCAGGGAGGTCCCCAGTCCCGCGGACCAGCCGACGATCGCGTCCGTGTCGACGTAGAGCGGGTACTGGGGCGAGACGGGGATGACCAGCGGGCTGCCCTCGCACACCAGCCCCAGCCGGCCGTGGCCGGTGAAGACGCTGTTGAACAGCCCGCCGCCCGCGATGCCCGAGCCCTTGACGGTGGAGATGCGGTACGACAACGACGAGTCGAAGCACAGGACGTTGCGGCCGTTGACCGTGAACTCGTCGCCGGGCTCGACCTCCACGATGAAGCAGTTCTGAGCCTCGTGCGCGAACCAGGCCTCGCCCTGCCCGCGCACCGCCATCAGGGGCAGGCCCTCACCGGTGACCGCGCGTTTGAGCATGCCGCCCACGCCCTGGCCCTTGCGCTCGAACTGGAGGCTGCCGCGGTAGGCGATCATCGCGCCCTGCCGGGCCAGCATGTCGCCGGTCACCGTGTACCGGATGCACTTGGAGTTCTCGACGGTCATGCCCGGCGCCGTGGCGGGCCGCACCATGTGCTCGCTGGAAAAGAGGTCACCCTTCATATAGGCATCCTCCCCGGAGGGTTGGGCTCCGCCAAGATCGCCGCCGAAGTCCGCGGTCAGCCGCCGAAGAGCTGAGTCCAGTACGTACCCGCCCGGCCGCCGCCGGCGAGGCCGACCCCGATGTGGGTGAAGTCGGCCTTGAGGATGTTGGCGCGGTGCCCCGGGCTGTTCATCCAGCCCTCCACCACGTCGGCGGGGGAACGCTGGCCGCAGGCTATGTTCTCACCGACCGTGCGCCGCGTGGCGCCCGCGGCGGCGGCCCGGTCCCTGGGCTTGCCACCGTCCGGGTCGGTGTGCGAGTAGAAGTCGCGGGCCACCATGTCGGCGCTGTGCGCCTGCGCGGCGCGGGTCAGCCGGGCGTCGACGCCCAGCGCGGGCAGACCGGCCCGGGACCGCTCCCGGTTGGTGAGGTCGACGACCTCGGACGTCGTGCGGTCCAGGCCGTCCGCGGTGAGCGGCACGGCCCACAGGGCGGTCCAGTAGGTGTCGCCCGAGGGGCCTCCGGTGACGTGGGCCCACCCGGCGTGGGTGTAGGCAGTGTGGTGCAGGGTGCGCCGGGTCCGCTCGGCGCGCAGGCAGTACGCGACGAACTCGGTCGGCGTGCGCGGGCCGGAGACCAGGTGCTCGCCGACGGTGAGGTAGGCGTACCCGGCGGAGACGACACGTTGGTGGACCGAGACGCCGTCCCGGGTCTCGACGCTCAGCGTGCCCGCGGCGGCCATGGCGGCGGCGTGGGCACGGGCCGCGGAGACCAGGCGGGGGTCGGCGGAGACGGGGCGTGAACCGGCCGCCGTCCGGGCGGCGTTGACCAGTGCCAGGAAGCCGTCGGCCTCGGCCTTCGGCGCGGTGGGCGGCGCGGGGTCGGGTGCCGACGTGTCGTCGACGACCTCCACGCCGAAGTCCCGGGCGAGTCCGGCGAGTCCGTCGGCGTATCCCTGACCGAGGGCGCGCAGCTTCCACCCCGCGCCGCGCCGGTAGAGCTCCGCGAGGAGCAGGACGGTCTCCTGCCGGGGGCGCGTCGGCGTGAACCGGGCGAGTCCGCGACCGCCGGCGTCGGTGACATGGAGCGTGGGGGAGGGGAGAGCGCCCAGGGTGGTCCCCGGGTCCGAGGGGCTGACCGCCACCGTCACCCGGGCGGCACCGGGGCGCAGCCGCGACGGATCGACGGTGAGCGTGTCGCCCCGCAGCCGGGCGCCGGGCGCGTCCGGCTGGTTGTAGAAGACGAAGTCGTCGTCACCGCCCACCTTGCCGCCGTCGTCCGTGATGAGCGCCGACACGTCGAAGCCACCGGGCACCCGTACGCGGACGGGGCCGCCCGGCAGGGGGACGTTGCCCCCGGGGACCAACTCGCTCATCCTGCCGCCCTGTGTCGTGGTCCGCGCTCCGGTCGGATGTCGGTGCCGGGTCAACGTCCGCCGGGCAGCCGGGGTTCCCGACGCGCCCGAGGAGCCGAGACCCGGTCCGGGGTGGGGCTCGGCCCGAAGGCCGGGATCGGTATACAGCCCCGGCTGCCCCACGACCACACGGCAGTCGAGGGCCGGGCCCGTGCCGGGGTGGGCCGGGGGGCCGGGGGCCGGGTCGGACCGACGGGGGCAGGCCCGGGCGGGGGCGGGGCCGGGCCGGCCGGGGTCGCAGGGGGCAGCCCGGGGCGTGGCCGTTGCTTCGTGGGGTCGTCTCCGGGGCCCCGGTCACTCGGAAGGCGACGGTTCCGAGGTGACCAGGCCCTGCCGGTAGGCGACCGCCACCGCCTCCGTGCGGCTCGCCGCGCCCAGCTTGCCGAGGATGTTGGAGACGTGCACGCTCGCCGTCTTGGCGCTGATGTACAGCTCCTCGCCGATCCGGCGGTTGCTGCGGCCGAGGGCGAGGAGCCGCAGCACGTCCTGCTCGCGGGCCGTCAGTACCGCCGTACGGTCGCTCCCGGGCACGGCGTCCGTCAGCCGCCCGCGGCGGACCAGGTCTTTGATGCGCTCGCGCAGCAGCGTCGCGCCGAGGCGGTCGGCCTCCCGCCGTACGGTGTCGGCCTCGGCGGCCGCCTCCTCGCGGCGGTCGGCCGCCAGCAGGGCCTCGGCCAGCCGCAGCCGGCACCGCGCGCGCTCGTAGGCGTCGCCGTACGAGAAGGCGGCCACCGCCTTCTCCCAGGCCGCCGGGTCCGGCCCGGAGACGATCCGCGCCCACTCCGCCTCGGCGCGCGACAGCCACGCCTGCCCCTCCGGGCCCTGGGGTATGCCGTCGAAACTGTGTCCGGCGGACGACCGGGCCTGTTCCAGCAGTCGGGCCGCGGTGTCCGTCCAGCGGCGGACCTCCGCCTCGTCGCCGGCCCCCCGCCGCTCGACGACGGCGTCGGCGACCGACGACAGCGCGAGGGTCGTGAGCCGGACGGTGACGGCGGGCGGCGTGCCCGCGTCGTCGGTGAGCGTCTCGACGGTGGACCGCGCCCACCGCACGGCGTCCTCCGCGTCCCCGCGCAGCACCGCGGCGTCCGTCAGCACGATGCCCGCGACCAGCGTGCCCATCCAGTCGAACGGCTCCTGCAGCAGCGCGCGGGCACGCTCGGCGGCCCCGAGGTCCCCCCGGGCCAGCGCCACGTACAACCCCGGACCGAGCTCGTGAGAGCCCGCGGCGGGCAGCACACCGGTGTCGTCCGCGGCCTCGCGCACGCACTCGTCCCAGTGGCCCAGCGTGTACTGCACCAGCAGCCGCAGATACCGCATCTCCCGCGGATACGGCGAGGACAGCAGCCCGGAGCGGCGGGCCCGGTCCAGTCCCTCGGCCGCCCAGTGCAGACACTCCTCCAGGTCACCGGACTCGAAGCAGCCGATGGCGAGATTGAACAGGGCGCGCATCTCCACCGGCGCGTTGCCCGCCCGCCGCGCCAGCTCCCGCGCCTCCCGCAACCGCTCCCGGCCCACGGAGGTGCTCCGGCTGCCGCTGCCGCCCCCGAGACCGGCCAGGGATATCAGCAGGTCCGCCCGGGCGTCCGGCACCCCCAGTTCCTCCGCGACGCGCAGCGCCCGGCGTGCCACCCGAAGCGCGGTCTCGCTCTCCCCGACCTGACGGGCCGTCATCACATGCGTGGCCGCGGCCCACACCCACGTCGACGACGGAGGTTCGGCCGGGATCAGGTCGAGCGCCTCGCTGCTGTGGGCGAAGGCGGCCGACAGGTTGTCGACGTCCAGCAGGTTCCCGGCGAGCGTGTAGCGGACGCGGGCGGCGAGTTCCAGATCCGCGTCCTGACCGAGCCCGGCCAGCGCGGACCGGGTGAGGGAGACCGCGCGGTGCAGCTCCCCGGCGTGCGCGGCGGCCGCCGAGGCACGCAGGGTGAGCGTCACGACGTCGGGGCCGACGGGCCGTGCGCAGGCGTCGACCGCACCCCACAGGTCGAGGGCCGCCTCGACGTGCCGCAGTTCCTCGGCGGGCGCCCCGACGCGCTGCGCGTGGTCGGCGGCCTCCAACGAGGCGGCGAGCGCCTCCGGCAGGTCGTGGCTCTCGCGGTAGTGGTGGGCGCGCTCGGCCGCGCTGTCGGACCGGCGGCCGGGTCCGGCGAGCAGTCGGGCGAACGCGCCGTGCAGCCGGGACCGTTCACCGGGAAGCAGATCGGCGTAGACGGCCTCCCGCGCGAGGGCGTGCCGGAAGGAGTAGGCGCCGTCGTCGCCGGCCACGAGCAACTGCCGCCCGAGGGCCTCGCGCAGCGCCGGCTCCAGCTCCTCGTCGGGCAGCCCGACGGCGTCCCGCAGCAGATCGTGCCCCACGCGGCGCCCGGCCACGGCGGCCGTGCGCAGCACCTGCTGGGCGGTGTCGGACAGCTGCTCGAACCGGATGAGCAGGACGTCGGCCAGACCACTGGGCACGCCTTCGACGGGCGCGTCCGTGGCCGCGACCAGCTCTTCGGCGTAGAAGGCGTTGCCCTCGGCGCGCTCGACGATCCGGTGCACGGTGGCGTCCGGCAGCGGGCGGTCCCGCAGGGAGCGCACCAGCCGGGCCACGTCGGCGTCGGGCAGGGGCCGCAGCTCCAGCCGCTCCACGGCCGGCAGGCGCACCAGCTCGGCCAGCAGCGGGCGCAGGGGGTGGCGGCGGTGCAGGTCGTCGGCCCGGTACGAGGCGAGCACGGCGAGCCGGTGACCGGGCGCCCCGCCCGCCGGCCGTTGCAGGACTCCCCGGCTGAGCAGGAACCGCAGCAGGTCCCGGGAGGACTGGTCGGCCCAGTGCAGGTCCTCCAGGACCAGCAGCAGGGGAGCGAGTGCCGCGAGCTCGGTCAGCAGGGCGGCAACGCCCTCGAAGAGCCGCAGTCGCCCTCTCCCACCGTCCGCACGCGCGGGCGCGCTCCCGTCGTCCGGACCGCCGCCGAGCAGCCGGTCGGCCACCGGATGCGCCGCCAGGACGGGGGCGAACCGCTCGTCGGCGGCCAGCACACCGAGGATCTCGGTGAACGGCAGATACGGCAGGCCGACGTCGCCCAGGTCGACGCAGTGACCGGTGAGGACGGTCGTCCCCGCCGCGACGGCCCGCCCGGCGACCTCGTCCAGCGTCCGGGTCTTGCCGACCCCGGCATCCCCGGCTATGAGGACGGCGCGGGCCTCGCCGGCGCGGGCGCGTTCCAGTACGCCGGTGAGACGCGCGAGTTCGGCCTCGCGGCCGACGAGTGGGCTGGTGAGTGAGGTCTGCGGCACGACGCCCATCCTGGCACGCGGGTCCGACAACCGGCCCCTGCACGCGGGTGCACGACCGCCCCCCCCCGGCTGCCGCGCGCGGGTGCAGGACCGCCGGACAGCCGACCGGCGTCCCGCCGAGGCCGGCCCACCGCCGAACGTCGGCCCCTGCGCGCGGGCGCAGGTTGTCGCACCGGCCACTCCGTGCGGCGCGGGACCGCCGCATCGGCCCCTGTGCGCGGGTGTGGGACTGCCGCACTGCGCAGGTCGCCGCACCGGCCCTTCCGTGCGGCGCGGGACCGCCGCGCCGGCCCCTGTGCGTGGGTGCGGGACTGCCGCACTGGCCGCTGCGCGCGGGCGCAGGTTGTCGCACCGGCCCTTCCGCGCGGCGGAGGACCGCCGCACCGCCCCCTGCGCGCCGGCGCGGGACCGCCGCACCGGCACGTGCGCGCTCAGCGCCGCAGCGTACTGGCCCAGTCGGCCGGGACCCGCCCCGCCGGTCCGGGGGTCGGCTGGTCGGTGGGGTGGCTGTCCGGCGGGGCGAGTTCCGGCCCCGACTCGCGCACCTCGTTGGTGGCGTAGTCCCAGTACCAGTCCTCACCCGGTTCGAAGCTCTGCACCACCGGATGCCCGGTGGACCGGTAGTGACCGGTCGCGTGCTGCCCGGGCGAGCTGTCGCAGCAGCCGACGTGCCCGCAGCTCGCGCAGCGCCGCAGATGGAACCACCAGCCGCCGGCCGGTTCGCATTCGGCGCAGCCGGTGCCGCTCGGGGGAACGGTGGGATCGATTCCGGTGTCACTGGTCATGCCGGCTCCTCGGTCGGTTCGGACGGGGCGGCGGTGAGCGGGAGGAGCACCTGGAAACGGGTGTCGCCCGGCACGGACTCCACCTGGAGCGTGCCGTGGTGCTTGTTGACCACGATCCGCCAGGAGATGTCCAGGCCGAGCCCGGTGCCCTCGCCCACCGGCTTGGTGGTGAAGAACGGGTCGAAGATGCGCTCCCGGATCTCCGGTGCGATCCCGGTGCCGGTGTCGCGGAACTCCACCAGCAGCCGGTCGTGGTGGAGCGCCGTCCGCACGGTCAGCGTGCCGTCGCCGTTGCCGCCCGCGGAGTTCATCGCGGAGACCGCGTTGTCGATCAGGTTGGTCCACACCTGGTTCAGCTCGGCCGGATACGCCGGGATGTCCGGCACCGTGCGGTCGTACTCCTTGACGACCTCGATCCGGGAGCCGATCTTCGCGGACAGCATCAGCAGGGTGCTGTCGAGGAGTTCGTGCACGTCGACGGTCCGATAGGGCGCCCGGTCGAGCTGCGCGTACTGCTTGGCCGCGTCCACCAGGTGCGAGATACGGGCCGTGGAGTCCGCGATCTCGTTCATCAGCAGCTCGGTCTCGACGGTGTAGTTGAGCCAGCCGACCGCCCCCGGCAGGATCTCCTCGTCCACGGCCGCCGCGACCTGCTCCAGCCACTCGGTGTCCAGACCGGCCTGCACGAAGGTCGGCGCGAGCTGCCAGCCGTGCTCGATGCCGTGGTCGTCCAGCCAGTCGGTGAGGGCGTCCTCCCGGTCGCTGGCCTCCAGCGGGCTGAGCGAGGGCGCCTTGGCGACCCGCTCCGCCGTGCGCTCCTGTATCTCGATGAGCCCCGCGAGCGCGTCGCGGGAGAACGGTCCCTCGGCGATCACGGCCAGCTTGTGCCGCATCTTCGCCACCCGCTCCCGCAGCGTCGAGGTGGCCCGAACGGCGGCTGCCGCCGGGTTGTTCAGCTCGTGCGTGAGACCGGCCGACAGCGAGCCCAGGGCCAGCAGCCGTTCCCGCTGCCCGATGGTCCGCTGAGTGTTCTTGGAGCCGAAGAACAGCCCCTCCAGCAGGTGCACCGCCATCGGGAACCACTCCTGCATGACGGCCGCGAAGGTGTCCGCCGGCAGGACGAAGAACCGCGTCGGCTCGGTGACCCGCAGGGAGTTGTTGTAGACCTGCGGCACCCGGTCACCGACGTACGCCTGCATCGCGCCCGCGTACACCCCGCGCTGCGAGGTGCGGTTGGTCTCCACGTCGTCCCCGCCGACCCGGCGGGAGAGCACGACCGTGCCGTCGAGCATCACGTAGAAGCAGGTCGCGGGCTCGCCCTCGGCGTACACCGGACCGGGCTCGAACAGCTCCACCCGGCCCTCGGCGCACAGCCGTCCCAGCTGCTCGGGCGTCAGCTTCTCGAACAGGAACAGCTCCCCGATCTCCCCGGGGCTGCACGGCATCGGCCGCCCGCTCACGACTGCTCCAGGTACCGGTGGACGAGCATCACGGCCATGGCTCCCTCTCCGACGGCGGACGCGACCCGCTTCGCGGACTCCGCGCGGGCGTCGCCCGCCACGAACACGCCCGGGACGCTGGTCTCCAGGTGGTACGGCGGCCGGTCCAGCTCCCAGCCGGCCGGAGGCCGCCCGTCGGGGGTGAGGTCGGGCCCGGCGAGGATGTACCCGTGCTCGTCCCGCAGCACCGTGCCGTCCAGCCAGTCGGTGCGCGGGGCCGCGCCGATGAACACGAACAGCCACTGCGCGTCGACGAGTTCGGTGGCCCCGCTCCGCGCGTCGCGCAGCGTCAGCCGCTCCAGGTGCCCGTCGCCGTGCGCGCTGTCGACGACCGTGCCGCAGCGCACGTGGATGTTGGGCGTCTCCTCGATCTGCTGGATCAGGTAGTGCGACATCGACGCCGTCAGCGAGTCGCCGCGCACCAGCAGCGTCACCGACTTGGCGCCCCGGGACAGGTACATCGCCGCCTGCCCGGCCGAGTTGGCGCCGCCGACGATGTACACGTCGTGGCCCTGGCAGGAGGCCGCCTCGGTCAGCGCCGAGCCGTAGAAGACGCCGCAGCCGGTCAGGTCGTCGGTGCCGGGGGCGGTGAGCTGACGGTAGGAGACGCCGGTCGCCAGGATCACGCTGTGCGCGGCGATCGCCGAGCCGTCCGAGAACCGTACGATCCGGGCCGCCCCGTGGGCGTCCAGAGCGGTCACCTCCCGGGCGGTGAGGATCTCGGCGCCGAACTTCGTCGCCTGCCGGCGGGCCCGCTCGGTGAGCTGCCCGCCGGACACGCCGTCGGGGAAGCCGAGGTAGTTCTCGATGCGGGAGCTCTGGCCGGCCTGTCCGCCGGTCGCCGAGCGCTCCACCAGCACCGTCCGCAGCCCCTCCGAGGCCCCGTACACGGCCGCGCCGAGCCCGGCCGGACCGCCGCCGATCACCACCAGGTCGTAGAAGTCGGCCGTCGGCGTCGTGGCCAGGCCCACGCGCGCGGCGAGGTCGGGCGCCTCCGGCTCCACCAGAGGCGTCCCGTCCGGCGTGATCACCACCGGCAGCCGCCGGCCGTCCTGCCCCGCGGCCGACAGCAGCCGCCGCCCCTCCGGCTCGTCGGAGGAGTACCAGCGGTACGGCACCTGGTTGCGGGCCAGGAACTCCCGGACCTCCGAGGACCGCGCCGACCAGCGGTGTCCGACGACCTTGGTGCTGGGCACCGGCCGGTGGTCGCCGGTGCGCCAGGCCTGGAGCAGGTCGTCCAGCACCGGGTAGAGCTTCTCCTCCGGCGGGTCCCACGGTTTGAGCAGGTAGTGGTCCAGGTCGACGACGTTGATCGCGTCGATCGCCGCGTTGGTGTCCGCGTACGCGGTCAGCAGCACCCGTCGCGCGCCCGGATACACGTCCAGGGCCCGCTCCAGGAACTCGATGCCGTTCATCTGCGGCATCCGGTAGTCGGCGAGGACCACGGCCACCAGGTCGCCCCGCAGCTTCAGTTCGCGCAGCGCCTCCAGGGCCGACTCGCCGGACTCCGCGCGCACGATCCGGTACGTGGCGCCGTAGCGCCGCCGCAGATCCCGGGCCACGGCGCGGGAGACCCCCGGATCGTCGTCCACGGTCATGATGACGGTCCGCGCGGTCTCGGCGGCCTGTGTCATACGTCCCCCACGTCGAGCGGCCGGGTTCACGGTCCGGCGTCCCCGTCACCGCACCGGCCTGCGGCCCATCGTATGTTCGATCGCGGGGCTTCGCTCAGGCGGCCGGGCGGAACGCGCAGGCGCCGGGACCGTCGTTCACCACGACCGGTCGGGCGCCTCGGACCACCGGTGCGGGTGCCACGGGGTGGGCCGCGCGACCGCCGGCCGCTCCCACTCCAAGGTCATGAGGACGAGGCAGTGGGGGAGACTGGGCCCATGGATGTGACCGCGACACAGGGAGGGACCCGCATGACGCGCCCGATCACGGCAGGGGTGGACGGTTCGCAGGAGAGCCTGGCGGCACTGGCCTGGGCCGCCAGGGAGGCGGTCCGCCGCGGGACACCGCTGCACGTCGTGCACGTCTGGCGGTTCCAGCCGCACGGCGCGCTCGACGCGGGGGGCCGGGACACCCAGGAGCAGTGGGCGCGGGACATGGTGGCCGAGTCGGTCCGGACCGTCACCGAGCGGCACCCCGACCTCACGGTGTCCACGGAGGTCCGCGAGGCCGACGACGCCGTCGCCGCGCTGCTCGCCGCCGCGGCCGGCGCCGCGACGCTGGTGCTCGGCTCGCGCGGTCACGGCGCGGTCGTCGGCTTCCTGCTCGGCTCCGTCGGCCGGCAGGTGATCGCCGAGGCGACCCGGCCCGTCGTCCTCGTGCGGGCCGGGGCGGAGGCCGCCACCGAGGCCGCCGGCCGCGAGGTCGTCGTGGGCCAGCAGGGAGACCCGGAGGACAGCGCCGACGTGATCGGCTTCGCCTTCGAGGCGGCCGCCGCGCGGGGCGCCACCGTGCGGGCCGTGCGCGCCTGGACCCTGCCGCCGGTGTTCGCCTACAGCCCGGGCTCGATGCGGCTCGCCGACGAGGCCGGGGGCCTGGAACCGTTCGAGAGGAAGGCACTCGGCGAGGCGCTCGCGCCGTGGCGCGAGCGGTTCCCCGACGTTCCGGTGATCGAGCACGTGGAGATGGGCAGCGCGGGGCAGGTGCTGCTGTCGGTGGCCGGCGGCGCCCAGCTGATGGTCGTCGGCCGCCGTGCCCGCCGTACGGCCGTCGGCGCCCGGATCGGCTCGGTGGCGCACGGCGTGCTGCACCACGCGGGCTGCCCGGTCGCGGTGGTCCCGCACACCTGACCCCGCGCGTGTGACGTGACTCAGTCCGCGGTGGGCTGCAGGGTCTCCCGCGCCTTCGGCAGGATGGTGGCGATGTAGTCCGCGACGGCCGTGTCCAGGCCGATGTCGTGCTGCGCCCGCTCGGACAGGTACCAGCGGTGCTCCAGCAGCTCGTGGTAGATCTCGGCCGGGTCCATCGCGCCGCGCAGCTCGAGCGGCACCGCGCGCACGGTGGGCCGGAAGACCTCGCGCACCCAGCGGTGGGCGAGGACCTCCGGGCGGGCGCCGAGGGGGTCGCCCGGGGCGTAGTCGTCCTGGGTGGCCATCCAGCTCTCCAGGTCGTTCAGCAGCCGCCTGGCCTGGTTCTCCTCGGCGTCCAGGCCCGTCAGGCGCAGCAGTTGGCGCTGGTGGTGGCCCGCGTCGACGACCTTGGGCACGAAGGTGACCGTGTCTCCGTTGGAGGCGTGCTCGATCTGCATCTCGGCCACGTCGAAGCCGAGGTCGTTGAGCCGCCGGATCCGGCGCTCGATGTAGTGGTACTTGCCCGCCGGATAGACGGAGGTACGGGTCAGCTCCTCCCACAGTCTCCCGTAGCGGGCGCAGATCTCGGTCCCGAAGTCGATGGGGTCGACGGAGGGGTGCAGCGCTCCGGAGGCCTCCAGGTCGAGCAGCTCGCCGCTGATGTTCACGCGGGCGAGGTCGAGGTCGTAGTCGCGCTGCCCGGAGCTGAGCCGCGGGTGCAGCTCCCCGGTCTCGGCGTCCACCAGGTACGCGGCGTAGGCGCCCGCGTCGCGCCGGAAGAGCGTGTTGGACAGTGAGCAGTCGCCCCAGGCGAACCCGGCCAGGTGGAGCCGGACCAGCAGGACCGCCAGGGCGTCCATCAGGCGGTGCATGGTCGCCGGGCGCAGCGTCGTCTCGAACATCGACCGGTACGGCATCGAGCCACCGAGGTGCCGGGTGATCAGCACCGGTTCCAGCGCCTCGCCGGAGGTGTCGGTGCGGCCGGTGACCACGCCCAGCGCGTCCACCGCGGGGATGGCGAGCCGGTCCAGGTCGCGCAGCAGCTGGTACTCGCGCAGCGCGGGCCGTTCGGCCAGCTCCTTGACGGCGACCACCTCGTCCCCGGCCCGGGCGTAGCGGACGACGTGCCGGGAGATGCCGCGGGGCAGCGGCACGAGGTACTTCTCGGGCCACTGCTCCAGCGGCAGCTGCCAGGGCAGTTCGAGCAGGAGGGCGGGGTGCTCCGGATTGGTGGCACTGATCTGCAAGGCCATGCCCCGACTCTAGAACGCCCGTTCCCGGGCCAGTCGCGCGGCTTCCTTCACCGGGCCGCGGTGGACGGGACCGTGCCCCGGGAGCAGGACGTCGCCGTCCAGCCCGGCGAGGATGTCGAGGGAGGCCACCGTGCGCGCCCGGTCGTGGTGGAACATGTCGGGCAGCAGTTGCGGGCCCTGGATCCGCGAGATGGCGTGCCCGCTCACCAACGCGTCGCCGGAGATCACCACCCCGGCGTGCGGCAGGTGGTAGACGCAGTGTCCGTCGGTGTGCCCCGGGGTGTGCACCGGCACGGGCCGGCCGGGCAGGTCGAGGGCGCCGTCCCCGGGGAAGGGCGCCGGCGCGGTCACGGGATGCTGCTCGGTGCCGCCGGAGCGGAGCACGTGCACCCCCCACGGCAGCACGCCCGGCCGCCAGGCGTTGCGCAGTACCGTGCCGACCGACACCTGCTGGAGGAAGTCCCGTCGGGCGTGGGGCACTTCGGCCTCGTGGAGGAGGACGGGGGTGCCGTGGGCGGCGCGCAGGTACTCGGCCGATCCCAGGTGGTCGTTGTGGGCGTGGGTGATCAGTACGGCCGCCACCGCCTCGGGCGAACTCCCGACGGCGGCCAGGGAGTCCAGCAGCTGCCGTCGGTCACCGGGGTAGCCGGTGTCCACCAGGGTCACCGCGTCGCCGTCGGTGAGGATGACCCAGTTGGTGTTGCTTCCGTGGACCAGATGGGTGCCGTCGGCGACTTGCCGCACGTCCGTGCTCATGGGGCCTCTCCGCATGTCAGGTGACTGCCCGGTGGGGGACAGCCAACCAGACTCGGTGTGCGGAAGGGTGTCCGACCGTCAGCGCACGCCGTGCGGACGGAACTGGATGCTGATGCGGGGTCCCGCGGCGCGGGTGCTCTTGGGGACGCAGTGCTCCCAGGTGCGCTGGCAGGAACCGCCCATCACGATCAGGTCGCCGTGACCCAGTGGGCGGCGCACCGTGTCCCCGCCACCACCAGCAGGGCGCAGCAGCAGGTCGCGGGGCGCGCCGACGGAGAGGATGGCGACCATCGTGTCCTGGCGTGCGCCCCGTCCGATCCGGTCGCCGTGCCAGGCGACGCTGTCCCGGCCGTCGCGGTAGTGGCACAGCCCGGCCGTGGTGAACGGCTCGCCCAGTTCCTCGGCGTAGTGCGCGGACAGAGCGTCGCGCGCCTCGTCCAGCAAGGGGTGCGGCAGCGGGTCGCCCGCGCCGTAGAACGCGAGCAGCCGGGGGACGTCGACCACCTGGTCGTACATGGCCCGTCGCTCGGCGCGCCAGGGGACCTCGGCGGCCAGCCGCTCGAACAGCGCGTCGGCCCCGCTCAGCCAGCCGGGGAGCAGGTCGATCCAGGCCCCGGAGCCGAGGTGGGTGCGGCGCAGTCCGTCGAGCGTGCCCAGCCGGACCTCGTCGGTCTGGTCGAAGAGCGAGCCCTGGAGGTGCGTGGTCATGGGACCAGCGTACTCCTTATTCGAAAATACGTTCTAAGCGTGATGCGCTCCAGGGTGTGATGCCCTCCAGGTGCCGCGCGCTCCGAGTGTGGCGCGAGGCCTTCGGATACGCCGGTGTATCCGATACATTCACGTATCGGACGGAGGGCGGGTGCGGCCATGGCGGTGAAGGTGACGACCGGGCGCGTGACCAGGCGGCGCGCGCGGACCCGCGCGAACCTCCTGGACGCGGCGTTCGCGGTGTTCGCCGCCAAGGGGTTCGGCCGGGTGTCGATCGAGGAGGTCTGCGAGGCGGCCGGTTACAGCCGGGGTGCCTTCTACTCGAACTTCGACAGCCTCGACGAGTTGTTCTTCGCCCTCTACCGCGAACGGGCGGAGCTGATCGCGGAGCAGGTGTCCGGCGCCCTCGCTCTCGACGGGCCGGACCTGGACGTGCCCGCCGCCGTGGACCGCGTCACCGAGGTGCTGCTGCTGGACCGGGACTGGCTCCTGGTGAAGACGGACTTCCTGGTGCACGCCGCCCGCGACCCGGCCGTGGCGCGGACCCTGCTGGAGCACCGGGCGCGCCTGCGGCGGGCCATCGCCGACCGCCTCGCCCGGGCGAGCGGCCCCGCCACCCTCCCCGCCGTCCTGGGCGACGCCGACGGCGCCGCGCGCGCCGTGGTCGCCGCGTACGACGGAGTCACCACCCAACTGCTGCTCGACCGGGACGTGGAACACGCCCGCGCCTGGCTGGGCCGCCTGCTCACCGCGCTGCTCACCGAGGGCGGCAGCACCCCTTTGAACCCTTGAACCCCTTGAACCCCCATGACACGGAACAGGAAGGGACGGTCGCCATGGATGCCGACGTCATCGTGGTCGGAGCGGGCCTGGCGGGCCTGGTCGCGGCGCACGAGCTGACCAGCCGGGGCCGCAGGGTCGCCCTCGTCGACCAGGAGAACGCGGCCAACCTGGGCGGGCAGGCCTTCTGGTCCTTCGGCGGCCTCTTCCTCGTCGACTCCCCGGAGCAGCGCCGCCTGGGCGTCAAGGACTCCTTCGACCTGGCCTGGAGCGACTGGCAGGGCAGCGCGGCCTTCGACCGGACCGAGGACGAGGACTCCTGGGCGGTGCGCTGGGCGAGGGCGTACGTCGAGTGGGCGGCGGGGGAGAAGCGGTCCTGGCTGGCCGGACACGGCATCACCTTCCTGCCCACCGTCGGCTGGGCAGAGCGGGGCGACCTCAGGGCCGGCGGGCACGGCAACTCGGTGCCCCGCTTCCACATCGCCTGGGGCACCGGCACGGGCGTCGTCGAGCCGTTCGTGCGGTACGCCAAGCAGGCCGCGCGCGACGGGCTGCTCACCTTCCACCGCCGCCACCGCGTCGACCACCTGGTCGTCGAGGGCGGCACCGCACGCGGCGTGCGCGGCACGGTCCTCGCCGAGGACAACTCGCCCCGCGGCGTCGCATCCAACCGCGACGCGATCGGCGAGTTCGAGCTCACCGCCCGGGCCGTGATCGTCACCTCCGGCGGCATCGGCGCCGACCACGACACCGTCCGCCGCCACTGGCCCGAGCGGCTCGGCACCCCGCCCGCCGAGATGGTCACCGGCGTCCCCGCCTACGTCGACGGCCGGATGCTCGGCATCAGCGCCGAGGCCGGCGCCCGCCTGGTCAACCGCGACCGGATGTGGCACTACACGGAGGGCGTGCGCAACTGGGACCCGATCTGGCCCGGCCACGGCATCCGCATCCTGCCCGGACCGTCCGCGATGTGGTTCGACGCCCTGGGCCGCCGCCTGCCCGGGCCCTGCCTGCCCGGCTACGACACCCTGGGCACCCTCCGGCACCTGCGCACGGCCCCGGACCTGGCGGAACACGACCACTCCTGGTTCATCCTCACCCAGAAGATCATCGAGAAGGAGTTCGCGCTGTCGGGTTCCGAGCAGAACCCGGACATCACCGCCAAGGACCGCGCCGGGTTCCTGCGCGAACGCCTCCTCGGCAAGGGCGCACCGGGACCGGTGGACGCCTTCCTGCGCAGGGGCGCCGACTTCGTGACCGCGCCGGACCTGGAGCAACTGGTCGACAGGATGAACCGGCTGACCGACAAGCCGCTCCTGGACGCCGCCGGAATCCGACGCCAGATAGAGGCCCGCGACCTCCAGATGGCCAACCCCTACGCCAAGGACGCCCAGGTCCAGGGCATCCGCAACGCCCGCCGCTACATCGGCGACCGCCTGGGCCGGGTCGCCACGCCGCACCGCATCCTCGACCCGGCGGCGGGCCCGCTGATCGGGGTCAAGCTGCACGTCCTCACCCGCAAGACCCTCGGCGGCATCCAGACCGACCTCGACTCACGCGCCCTGGGCGCGGACGGCACGCCGGTCGACGGCCTCTACGCGGCGGGGGAGGTGGCCGGTTTCGGCGGCGGCGGGGTGCACGGCTACAACGCGCTGGAGGGCACCTTCCTCGGCGGCTGCCTCTTCTCCGGGCGTGCGGCGGGCCGGGCGGCGGCCCGGGAGACCGCCTGATCCCGTCCTGATCCCGTCGGCCGATCCGCCTCCTCACGCCCTGTCGAGGAGGCGGAGCAGCACGGAGGCGTGGCCCTTGTCGGGCGACTTGGAGGCGGTCACCAGCGTCACGTCCCCCTCTCGCGCCAGCTTCCGTACGTGGTCCACGAGCTCGGCCGCCTCCGGGGCGGCCAGCTCGGCCTCGTACCGCTCGGCGAACTCCTCGAACGAGCCCTCGCCCGCGTGGTACCAGCGGCGCAGCTCGGCCGACGGGGTCAGGCCCTTGGGCCACTCGTCCACGTGTGCGGCGTCCTTCGCCACACCCCGCGGCCACAGCCGGTCCACCAGCACCCGAACGCCGTCGTCCGGCTCGGGCGGATCGTAGATGCGGCGCACACGGACGCTCATGGCCGGTCCTTTCCACGGGGACTGCGGTGTCGCGAGCCTACGTCCGGCACCGGTGGGGTGGCGGCGGCACGTGAGCCGTTCGGGACGGCGGCCGATTTCCGCCTGCGCCATTCGGGTACTCCGTCGCTCTGACGACGTGACGAGGGAGGTCGGCGCATGGGCGCATCGGGCGGGCTGCCGGTCGTGCGGAGCCTCGACGAACTCGCCGGCCTCGTCGAACGGCACCGGGGCCTGTACGTGCGCTGGTCGCGCGGCCCCGAGACCGACCTCCCCAAGGTGTCGAGCACTGACGAGCTCACCGGTGTGCCCATGCCGGGCCTGTCCGCCAACCCGCTCGGCGTGGAGGCGTGGTGGGCGGACCGCCCCGTACGCCTGTGGGCGGCCCGCCGGCTGTACGACTACGCGCACCTTCCGCACGACAAGGGCCCCGGCGTACGGCCCTGGGTGCTCACCGGCCGGGAGGCCGGCCGCGGCCCGGACAACGAACCGCTGGTGGCCGACGCCCGGCCGCTGTGCTGGATCGACCCGGGCGTCATCGACGAGGCCCGGGCCGAGGTGGAACGCCAGGAGCAGCCCTGGGGGTCACTGCGCCGCACGGGCCCCTGAGGACCGGGGCGCGGCGCCGCCCGGTGGCCGGTGCCGCCCGACGGGTTGTGCCGCCGGTACGGCCGTACGAGCGCTGCCGCCGGTGCCGCCGGACCTCCGCGTGGTGCCGGGGTCAGCCGGACCTCCTGCGCACCGCCTCGCGCCGCTTGAGGGCACGGCGCTCCGTCTCGCCGGTCCCGCCCCAGACACCGATGGACTGCCCCGTGTCGAGCGCCCAGCGCAGACACTCCTCCCGGACCGGACAGCGCCGGCAGACCGCCTTCGCCCGCTCGGTCTGCAACGCGGCCGGCCCGGTGGTGCCGATCGGGAAGAACAGGTCGGGGTCCTCCGTGCGGCATGCGGCGTGCTCTCGCCAGTTGTCCATCAAAGTCACCTGCGATCGGTATCGTTCGCGCCCTCGAGAATGGCTTGCTCCGTTGCGGGTGACCGGTCGACAGCGGGGTGAAACCGGCGCTGTGCCTCGGTTCGCGGCGTCCGGCTACCTCCGCAGCGCCTCGGCCGCGGCCGTCACCACCGCGTCGGCCACCGTCGCCAGCGCCGGGGAGTCCAGCTTCCACTGCTGCCAGTACAGCGGTACGTCCACCGCCAGGTCCGGGGCGAAGCCGACGAGCCGGCCCGAGCGCAGCAGCGGGTCCGCCTGCGGTTCGGGCACCATGCCCCAGCCCAGGCCGGCGGCGACGGCCTCGACGAAGCCCTCCGAGGTCGGCACGTAGTGCCGCGCGGCACTGGCGCCGGCCTCACCGAGCCGCCGCACGAAGCCGTCCTGGAAGTCGTCCCGCCGGTCGAAGACCACCACCGGCGCCCCGACCAGCACCTGACGCAGCGGACCGTCCAGGTGCCGTGCGGCGAAACCGGGGCCGGCGCAGGGGAGGTACCGCATGCGTCCCAGGGCCCGGACGGTGCAGCCCGGTACGGGGTCGGGCGACGAGGTCACCGCCGCCATCACCACGCCCTCCCGCAGCAGGGCCGCCGTGTGGTCCTCGTCCTCGCGGCGCAGCTCGAAACAGAGCTGCGGCTCCTGGGGGACACGCGTGAGGGCGCCGAGGAACCAGGTGGCGAGCGAGTCGGCGTTGACGGCGACCGAGACCCGGGTCGGCTCCCCGGCCGCCCCGCTCAGGCCCAGCTCGGCGTACGCGTCCCGCTCCAGCCGGGCCACCTGGCGGGCGAGACGCACCAGTACCGCGCCGGACTCCGTCGGCCGCACCGGCTTGGTGCGCAGCAGCAGCACCCGGCCGGTGCGCTGCTCCAGCGCCTTCACCCGCTGGCTCACCGCGGACGGCGTCACGTGCAGCGCGGCGGCGGCCGCGTCGAACGTGCCCTCGTCCACCACGGCCAGCAGGGTCCGTACCTGGTCGAGCGGAAGATCCGCGAAGGCCGCCGTGGTCATTCCCGTAACTCCTGGCATCACAATTGCTAAGGATACATAAGAATCTTTAGCTGTACGCCGAGTGATCGTTCACTTAGCGTCGATGGCATGACCAACGCCCTCACCGCCGCGGCCGCCGGCTTCGGCACCGGCCTCTCGCTCATCGTCGCCATCGGTGCCCAGAACGCCTTCGTCCTGCGCCAGGGGATCCGCCGCGACGCCGTCCTCGCCGTCGTCGGCATCTGCGCGCTGTCCGACGCCCTGCTGATCGCCCTGGGCGTCGGCGGGGTCGGCGCGGTGGTGGTGGCCTGGCCGGGCGCGCTGACCGCGGTCGGCTGGATCGGCGGTGCCTTCCTGCTCTGCTACGGCGCACTGGCCGCGCGGCGCGTGTTCCGGCCGGCCGGCGCGCTGCGGGCGGACGGCGACGCCGCGGGCTCACGCCGTCGGGCGGTCCTCACCTGCCTGGCGCTGACCTGGCTCAACCCGCACGTCTATCTCGACACCGTGTTCCTGCTGGGCTCGGTCGCCGCCGACCGGGGTTCGCTGCGCTGGACGTTCGGCCTGGGGGCCGCGGCCGCGAGCCTGTGCTGGTTCGCCGCGCTCGGCTTCGGCGCCCGCTACCTCGGCCGCTTCCTGGCCCGGCCCGTGGCCTGGCGGGTCCTCGACGGACTGGTCGCCGCCACCATGATCGTGCTCGGCGTCTCCCTCGTCGCCCGAGCCTGAGCGGCGGCGCGGGCCCCGCGGCCGGCGAGGACCCCTCACACGGAGCCGCGCCCGTGCAGCGCGTAGTGCTCCATGAGCCGGCCCCTGGTGGTCTCCAGCCGGTGCGCGAGGATCTCGGCGACCGACCGCACCAGCACGATGCCCAGCTGCGGGTCCTCCTCGCACAGGGCGAGCACCGAGGCCGCGTCGAACTCGTAGGCGCGCACCGGGCTGAAGGCCTCGGCGCCGAAGTCCCACTCGTAGGGCGGGAACAGCCAGGACCAGCCGAGCAGGTCGCCCGCGCCCAGACTGGCGACCGTGACCCGCTGGAGGGACGTCACCTGCTGGGTCAGGGAGACCGCGCCGGAGCGGATGACCCAGAAGCGGTCGGCCCGGCCGCCCGCCTCGAAGATCCGGGTGTCCTCCGCGAAGGAGACCTCCCGGGCGAGTGCCGTCAGGCGTCCGCGCTGGGGCTGGGGGAGGGCCGTCAGCAGTTTGATCGCTTTGGTCATGACACGGGGCTCCTCACCGGCGATTCGGTCCGGGGCTTTCCCTATGCCCATTTCAGTCGCTGTCAGCGCCCTGAGCACCTCGACATATCGCGGATCCTGTACGGATTCCGTGCCGGATCCGGGGACGGCGGTGTGCGGGTGTTAAAAAGCCCTGGCTGGACGGGGGAAGCCAGCCAGGGCCGTAAGCGGTGACGTACGGAGGACGCTCGGTCGACCCCGTCGCCACTTATGGATGAACGCTAAACCATCTTCCGGCGTTCCGTGACACCGGACACGGGGCACGTGACCGGTGTCACTTGCCCGCGGCACGCCCCGCCGCACCTCCCGCGGCGCGGTCCCGCCGTACGTCTCGACGGCCTCAGTCGCCGTCGTCCGCGACGACCCTGATCGTCCGCAGTTCCGGATCGCTGGGGTCCGGGAGGTACATCCCGGCCTCCAGACCGCTGAGCAGATACCGCAGGACCGGCTCGGTCAGCCGCTCACCCGGCAGGACGGCCGGGATGCCGGGCGGATACGGCGTGATCATCTCCGCCGCGACGCGGCCTGCGGCCCGGTCGTGCGTCACGTCCTCGGTGGGCCCGAAGAACGCGTCCCGGGGCAGCGCCGCCTGCGGCATGCGCAGCTCGGACGGCGAGGGCACCGCCACGCGCGGAGCGGGGCCCAGGCCGGGGGCGGCACGCGCGAGGTCCTTGAGCGCGGCGAGGAGTTCCCCGGTGGTCTCCCGGTCGTCGCCGTGGGTGATCTGCGCGCCGATGCGCCGGTGGTCGGTGAGATGCGCGACCACGCTCCGGTGCTCGCGCAGCCAGTCGGCCGCCTGGAAACCCGAGACGCCGAGCCCGGCGAGGTCGATGACGACGGGCAGCGGATCGAAACCATGGGCCAGCCCCGGGCCGCAGAAGTCGTCCCGGTCGTTGACGTGCATCCCGTCGATCTGCTCGACGGCCGTGCGGACGTCGGCCGCGAGCTCCAGCGCACCGCCCATGAGTTCGCGTCCGCGCAGCGCCATCTGCCGGCGCCAGCCGTCCAGCCCGGCGAAGATCAGCGCCGAGGGGCTGGTGGTGCCCAGCAGGTCCGCCCGCATCCCGAGCAGCTTCGGCGGGACCAGGTCACCGCGCAGGTGGAACACCGAACCCTGCTCCAGACCGCTGCCCATCTTGTGGATGCTGGTCACACAGATGTCGGCGCCCGCGTCCATCGCCCAGGACGGCAGGTCGGGGTGGAAGGGCAGATGGGCCCCCCAGGCCTCGTCGACGATCAACGGTGCCGAGCGCCGGTGACAGACCTCGGCGACGGCCCGCAGGTCGGCGCTCGCGCCGTACGGCGTCGGACTGGTGACCAGGGCACCCTTGGCGTCCGGATGGGCGGCGAACGCCTTCTCGAACTCCCCGGCGGACGGCGGATGGGCCAGATGCCGCTCGGTGTCCCAGCGCGGCTCGACCCAGACCGGCTCGATACCGGACAGGACCAGCCCGGACACGACGGACTTGTGGGCGTCCCGGCCGATCAGCAGCTTCTCGTGCGGCCCCGCGACCGCCAGCATCGCCGCCTTCACCGACAGGGAGCTCCCGCACGTCGAGAAGAACGTGTGATCGGCGTGCACGGCGTCGGCCATCAGCTCCTGGGCACGCTGCAGCACCCGCCCCCGGGTGAGCCGGTCGTCGAGTCCGCCCGTCGCCAGCACGTCACCGTAGAACACGGCGTCGCCCAGCACCTCGCGCACCGCGGGGTCGGCCCCACGCGCCTGCTTGTGTCCCGGCGGCGTGAACGACAACCGTCCCTCACGGCGGTAGTCGACGAGGGCTTCCAGGACCGGTGCTCGGGAGTGGTCGGCGCTCATGCCGACCCGGTTTCCCCACCGCGATCCCGGCAATCCGTTCCGGACCGACCCCGCCGGCCCGGCGACCGCGCACCGGCCGGGAGGCAGGAGCCCGTCATCGCGCTCGCCGGCCCGGGGTCAGCACCTCGTCCAGCACCCGCAGGACGGCCTCGTACGCCATCGTCCGCACGGCGGCCTCCCGCGAGCCCTCCGGGTCGGTCGGCCGCAACTCCTCCTCCCGAGCCCGCCAGGTCCGCTCCTGTTCCACCGCGCAGGCCCTCGCGCGGTGCATACGGCGCAGCAGTTCGTCCGAGTCCACAACATCCGTCATGCACTCCGCGTACCCCGGCCCGGCGCCCGGATGGCCGTTGGTCCGCAAGGAGGGCCGAAGGTTTGGGCGGACCCGAAGAGGTCAGCCGGATGTAAGCCGAATACAAGCCGAATACAAGCCGAACGCAAGGCCGCACGGCGCGCACGGCGTGCGGCCGGCCGGATCCGGCACATCTCACCGACCAGGGAGCCGACGGATGCGTGACAGGCACACGACCGAACCCGTCGTCGAGCCGTACGGTACGGACCGGCACCGGCAGCACCGGCCCTGCAAACCCGCCGAGGCACGCAGGACCGTGGAACGCGTCGTCACGGCGTGCTGCGGTACCGACGGCCACGCCTCGTGCGACGCGGGCGCCCTGTCGGACGCCGTGCTCGTGGCCTCGGAACTGACCACCAACGCGATCCTGCACGGCGGCGGCGTCACCGACTTCCAGGTCGACGTCGTCGGCCCGGGGGTGCGCGTCTCGGTGTCCGACCGCAGCCACGACCTTCCGGTGGCCGTGCCGCAGACCGACCCGCGGGGCCGCCGTCGCGTCGGCGGCCGGGGCTGGCCGATCGTCTGTCGGCTGGCCTGTGACGTACGGGTGGCAGATCTTCCCTCGGGAGGCAAGTGCATCACCGTGGTCGTTCCGCTGTCCTGAGTACTTTTCGAAAAGCGGAGTTTGTTCCACCGGGGTGGGGGCAGTCGCAGATTCGTGCTTCGGACCGGAGGCGCAGCAGCGGGAGCGGCATGACTGCTCCGGCCCTCCGGATGACCCGGACGCGCCGTTCCCGTGGAAAGTCCCCTGAGACCCCGTTCAGGAGCGAATCCGCATGCTCATCGAAACACCCCCCGCCCGGCCCGCTACCCCCGAGCCCACCGACGCCACAGCCACCACCAATGCCGCTCCCGCCCGGCGCCGGCACGACGACGCCCCCGACACGATGGCCCTCTTCGGCCGACTGGCCGGCCTGGAGGAAGGGCCCGAACGCGACGCCGTCCGCGACGAACTCGTCACGGCCTGGCTGCCCATGGCCCACCGGATCGCCGGGCGGTTCCGGGACCGCGGCGAGACCATCGAGGACCTGCGGCAGGTCGCGGCGCTCGGCCTGGTGAAGGCCATCGACCGCTTCGACCCGGAGCGTGGAGCCTTCGAGAGCTACGCCGTGCCCACCATCACCGGCGAGGTCAAGCGCCACTTCCGGGACCGGATGTGGGCCCTGCGGGTGCCCCGCCGGGTCCAGGAACTGCGCAACAAGGTGCGGGTGGCGCGGCGCGAGCTCGCCCAGAGCCCGGGCAGCCCCGAACCCTCGGTGGCCGCCCTCGCCGCCCACACCGGGCTCACCGAGGAGGAGGTCAGCGCCGGGATGGAGGCGCTGGAGAGCTTCAGCACCCTGTCGCTGGACGCCGAACTGTCGGCCGGCGACGACGGCTACAGCCTCGCCGACACCCTCGGGGCGGCGGACGCCTCGTACGACACCGTGATCGACCGCGAGTCCGCCAAGGAGGGACTGCGCAGGCTGCCCGAACGTGAGCGCGCCATTCTCTACATGCGCTTCTTCGAGGACATGACGCAGAGCCGTATAGCCGACCACCTGGGCATATCGCAGATGCACGTTTCGCGGCTCATCAGCCGCAGCTGTGCCCGCGTCCGCGACGAGGCGATGGGGCAGCGGACGGGCCACCGGCCGACCGGCCGGCCGACGCGGACCTGACGGTCGGTACGAGGGCGCACCCGCAACGGCCGGTCCCAGCTCGAAGGAGGAACGACACGGATGCTGATGCCTCACCCCGCAGTGCTGCGCCGACTCGTCGACGAGTACGAGGCGGTGGCGGTGACCGAACCGCCCGACGGCACGGGCGGACCGGGCCCGCGGACCCGGGACCTCGCGTACACCCTGTGCGTGTCGACCGGCACGCGTGACGTGGCCCGGGCCCTGGAGGCCGCCCGCCGGGAGGCGCCCCGGGTGCCACGCCGTGGTGGGCGGTGGGGGCCGGACGGGGCGGTTCCCGCGCTCGTACTGCCGGACGACCAGTCGGCCGACCGGACCCCGGCGGGCCCATCGAGACCCCGCCGGGCCCGCCACGGCACCGGACGACGACGGCACGCGGTGCGCGGTGCGGGGGAGCAGGGTGCCCGCCGCCCGGTGTGCGCGCGGGATGCCGGGGCATCCGGAGTCCGGGAGGGGAGGTCCGGATGGACGTACGTGTCATGGCACGCACCGGCCGCGGTCGGGCCCGGCGGGCGGCGGACGGATCCGTCGCCGAGGGGGCGGCCCGGGCCGGGCTCACCGCTCGCGGCGTGATCTACCTGCTGGTCGGTGTCCTGGCCCTGCAGATCGCCTTCGGAACCGGAAACCGGCAGGCGGACCGGGGCGGCGCCCTGGCCGAGCTGTCGGACCGGCCGTTCGGAGCCGTCCTGCTGTGGGCGCTCGGGCTCGGGCTCGTCGGCATGGCCCTGTGGCGGCTGTCCGAGGCGCTGTTCGGCGCCGTGGGGAAGGACGGGCACACGGCGAGGAAGCGGCTGCCGGCCGCCGCCCGCTGTGTCTTCTACGCGTTCGTCGCCTACTCCGTCCTGGCCTTCGCGGCCGGCTCCGGGGGCGGCGGCTCCAGCGACCGGCAGTCCCGGGACACCACGGCGCGGGTGATGGAGGTACCCGCCGGGCGGTGGATCGTGGGCCTGGCCGGCGCCGGGATCGTCGTCGTCGGCGTGGTGATCGGCGTACAGGCGCTGCGCCGCCGCTATCACAGGAAGCTGAAGCTCGGTGAGCTCGGTCCCCGCGCCCGCCGGCTGATCGACGTCACCGGCGTCGGGGGCGGCGCCGCACGCGGGGTCGTCTTCGCGGCGGCGGGCGCCTTCGCCGTGCGGGCGGCGGTCGACTACGCGCCCGAGCGGGCCAAGGGGCTCGACGACACGCTCCGTTCCTTCGCCGACACCCCGCTCGGCCCCTGGCTGCTGGTCGGCGTCGCCGCGGGGCTCGTGCTGTTCGGCGTGTTCTCCTTCGCCCTCGCACGCTGGCGCAGGGTCTGAGCCGCGCGGCACGGGGAACACGGGGCGCATGAACGAACACGAGATTCCTCCGCCGGACGGACGTCCCGTGGACGTCTACCTCGACCTGCTGCGCATCCGCATGGAGACCGACGACTACCAGCTGCTGCTCAGCGTGGTGGAACCCGTCCTCCAGGCCATCGACGAGCACCAGATGCCCACCATCGACTTCTCCCTGGACGGCGACAACGCCGAGGCACTGCCCCAGGAGATCAGGGACGAGGCCGCCCTGGTCATCGCCACCGCGGTCACCGGTCGGCTGGACAACGAGGTCGTCGAGATCAGCACCGACGAGACCGGCCCGGTCCGGGTCGTCACCGACGCGACCACCGCCTCCGACCCCGAACGCCTCGGCGAGATCGCCGACTACCTCAAGGAACGCCACCGGCAGAACGAGGAACTGCGCGGCATCGCCGAGGTGAGCGGTCTGCCCAGCGACTTCTGACCGTCACCGCTTCGGCGCCCCGACGGGCACGCCCAGCGGCCGGGCAAGACCCACCACCGCCTCGTCCAGGCGCTCCAGGTGCCGCAGTACCCGGCCGGTGATGCGGCCGTACCGCGGCACTCCGGCGGCGTCCGGTTCCAGCAGCGACGCGATGCTCGGCCCGGTCTCCACCTCGGCCCCGGCGTCCTCGTCGGCGACGCGGGCGGCGATCGCCTCGATGTTGCGCACCGTGCGTCGCACCGCCCCCCGCAGCCGGGGGTCGGCCGCGATCGAGGGATGGGTCGGCAGCAGCTCGGCCGTCGCGGCCAGGGACCGCGCGTGGTACGCGCAGGTCTCCAGCAGCGCGACCACGTACTGGACCGTGTCGCGCCGGGCCCGCAGCGGCGTGATCGGATGCGTGAGCGGCTGGGTCGCGGCGCGCAGGTCGCCCAGCGCCTGGTCCAGGTCCCGCGCCGTGTCCAGCAGGTCGGCGGCGGGCCCGCCGCTGAGCTGGTCGACGGCGCCCTCGGTGACGTCCGAGAGCCGCTCCAGCACGGTCCCGAGCAGTTCGTTCGTACGGCGGTCGGTGCGTATCGGCAGCACCAGCGCCGCCGCGACGATCCCGCAGGCCGCGCCGAGTGCCGTCTCCTCCACCCGCAGCAGCAGCACCGACAGGCTGTAGGTGTGCAGCAGGGTGTACAGCAGCCCGAGCATCGCGGTGACGAAGAACGACATCAGCGTGTAGGACAGCGGCGCCGTGTAGAACATCGCGAAGATGAGCAGCAGCACCAGCCCGAACGCGGTCCAGGTGTGGTTCCCGACCAGACCGGCCAGCACGATGCCGGCCACCACCCCCAGCACGGTGCCCAGCAGGCGGCGGTAGCCCTTGACCAGGATCTCGCCGGTGGACGCGGTGTTGATGAAGACGATCCAGCAGGTGAGGACCGCCCAGTACCAGCGCTGCGAGGACAGGAACTCCCCGCCCACGATGGCCAGCGAGGACCCCACGGCGACCTGCACCGCGGCACGCGTGGTGGGCCGCCGCAGCCCGGTGGCCTCCTCCTGCGGCGCGCTCTCCTCACCCGCGTCGATGGCGGCGTCCTCGGCGTCCAGCTCCTCGCGCGAGCGGGTGGTCGCCGGCGTGTCGTCCGACTCGTCCTGCGGCCCGTCCAGGGCGATCCTGAGGCCCATGACCGCACGAGCGGCCTCACCGATGCCCCGGAACACGTCCTGCACGGCCGGCGTCGCCTCGGGCAGGTTCTCCTCGTCGCGGTAGCCGAGCAGCCGGTTGCGCAGGTGGGACAGCGCCGTACCGCGGGCCTCGGCGGGCGGACGCAGCACCAGGGTGCGCAGCGCCCCGAGATCGCGGCGCAGGGTCTCGGTGGCCTCGCCGGGCGCCGGTGTGCGGCCCACCGAGGGCGCCGGCGCGCCCGGCAGATGCAGGGTCAGGGTGTCCGCCCGCTCGGCGCTGCGCGCGGTCAGCAGCAGCAGGCCCAGCCGTTCGGCGGCGATCTCCGCGTCCGCGATGCGCCGCTGCACCAGACGCGCCGTGGACTCGTCGGGAGTGCCGTCCTCCAGCCGGGACTGGATCATCAGGGCCGTCTCGTGCAGGCGCGCGGTGCCCTCGCGCAGGTGCTCCAGCGTCTTGTCGATCCCGCCCGGACCGGCGTCCAGCAGGTCGATCTGCGCGGAGAGCAGCTGGGCCAGCCGGGCGCGGAAGGCCTGCCGCAGCCGTTGCAGGATGCCCGCCGGTGTCTCCGGCACGACCGCGAAGCGCACCACCGCGCTGCACACGAACGCCACGGCGATGGCGGCCCACAGCTCCGGCAGCACCGACACCTTCACGCCGACGAACAGGGACAGGAAGTAGACCTGGAAGCCGATCAGACCCAGCGCGGTGCCGCGGTCGCCGAACCGGCGGACGAAGACGGCGCAGAAGATCAGGACGACGAAGAAGGCGTCACCGATGACGACGTGCGAGGTGAGCAGCGCGCTGAGCGACACCGAGGCCAGGGCCACGGGCAGGCCCAGCGCCAGGGTGACGGCCTGCGGGCCGCGCTCCTTCTCCCGGATGGCGAAGGTGGCGACCATGGCCGCCATGGCACCCGCCACCAGATGGGTGACGTCCACCCCGGACACGGCGAGCACGGCCAGCGTCAGGGCGATGGCGCCCACCGTCCGCAGCCCCGCCGCCAGCCGCAGCAGCCCGGGGTCGGACGCGGCGAGGCGGTCCCGCAGTCGTGTCCGCACCGAGCGCCCCGCTGCCTTCACGCCGCCGTACACCCTCCCGATTCACCGTCGACTCCCGGCCGGTTCGCGCCGAGATCCACTTCTCAGCATGTCATGCCGCGAGCCGGCGCCCGACCTGGGGTCACACCGCCCGGCCGGCTTCCCCGACGCGCTCGCGCACCTGCTCCGGTGTCAGATACGCGTCGGTGTACTCGAAGTCCTTCAGTTTGGCCGGCTTGCGGGCCTGGAAACCGGTGCGCACGAAATCGTCGCCGGCGACCGCGTTGAGCGCCCAGTTCGTCGCCACCCGGGCCTTGGCCACGCCCGTGCGCAGCGCCGACCAGTGGTAGCCGCGCGCCACGGCCTGGGCGGGCAGGCCCTTCAGCTCGACGCCGAGCGGCTTGGAGACCGCGTCGGTGCCGCCCAGGTCGACGACGAGCCCCAGGTCCTTGTGCGTGTACGGCCGCATCGGCTGGTTGCGCAGGGTGGCGATGATGTTCTCGGCGACGTGCCGCCCCTGCCGACCGGCGTGCTGGGCGGTGGGCGGGCAGACCGCTCCCTCCTGGCCCTTGGCGAGGTCGGGGACGGCGGCGGCGTCGCCGAGCGCGAACACCCCGTCGTGGTTCGGCAGGCACATGTCGGCGGTGACCGCGAGCCGCCCCTTGACCGTCTCGGCGCCGAGCGTGGCGATGAGCGGGCTCGCGACCACCCCGGCGGTCCAGATCAGCGTGCGGGTGGGCACCACCCGGCCGTCCGTGAAGGTGACCTCCTCGGGGCCGGCCTTGCCGATGGACACGCCCAGGGAGATCTCGATGCCGCGCCGGGTCAGGATCTGCTGCGCGTCGCGCCCGAGCTTCTCGCCCAGCTCGGGCATCAGCTTCGGCGCGATGTCGATCAGATGCCACCTGATCAGGCTCGGGTCCAGACGGGAGTAGCGCTTGACGGCCGCGTGCGTCAGCCGCTGCAGACAGGCCGCGGTCTCGGTGCCCGCGTAACCGCCGCCGACCACCACGAACTGCAGCCGCGAGGCGCGTTCCGCCGGGTCCTGGCTCGCGTCGGCGAGGTCCAGTTGCGAGATGACGTGGTCGCGGACGTACGCGGCCTCAGCCAGCGTCTTCATGCCGAACGCGTTGTCGGTGAGCCCCGGGATGTCGAAGGTGCGGGTGATGCTTCCGGGGGCCAGCACGATGTAGTCGTACGGCTCGTTGACGATCTCGTCGGTGATGGTGCGCACGACGCAGACCTTCGCCTTGAGGTCCACCCCGATCGCGCCGCCCGGGATGATCCGGGTCCGGTACTTGCTGCTGCGGCGCAGGGACAGTGCGATCGACTGGGGCGTCAGCACCCCGGAGGCGACCTGGGGCAGCAGTGGCAGATAGAGCTGGTAGGAGAACGGTGTCACCAGGGTGACGTCGGCTTCGGCGGGGGAGAGCCTGCGCTCCAGACGGCGGACGCACTCCACGCCGGCGAAACCTGCGCCGACCACCAGGATCCTGGGTCGTGTCACGGTGTTCATCCCTTTCTGCGGCTCCGGGCGGTCTGCCGCGAACGCCATTCGCCTGCCCGGGGATCGCTGCTTCGCACCTTGCCGATCCCATCGCGCCCACGGCGATCCGGCGAGCCGGACGCGGCAGGCAGGCGACACACCCTGATCACCACCATGCCCCGTCCCGGCCCGGATCGCACCGGGCGGGGGGCGACGGCGCGGAACTCTCCCCCGGACACCCGGCGCGTCAGGCGCGCCCGGGACCGCGGAGGTGGCACAGCAGCAGGCACACGTCGTCGTCGCGCTCGGAGTCGCTGAGCAGGGGGCGCAGGATCCCGTCCGCGGAACCCTCCAGGTCCGCCTCCAGCTCCGCGGAGCCGAACGAGCCGAGTGCCCGGGCGAGCCGGGCGATGCCCGGGTCGATGCCCCGGGCGCGCCGCTCCACCAGGCCGTCCGTGTACAGCGCGAGGGTCGAACCGGGCGCCAGCCGCACCGTGTGGTCGGCGATCTCCTGCTGGAGCGGGATGCCGAGCATCGCGCCGGGTTTGGCGTCCAGGGTCTGGACCCGCCCGTCCGGGGTACGCAGCACCGGCGGCGGATGACCGGCGGCGGCCCACGTCATGGTGGGGTCGTCGGGGTGGAAACGAGCGATGACGGCGGTGGCGAACAGATCGGGCTGGAGATGGTGCAGGAACGTGTGCAGCCGGGTCAGCAGCCGGCCGGGGCTGCCGCCGTCGACCGCGTAGGCGCGCAGCGCGGTGCGCAGCTGACTCATCATCACCGCCGCCCGCAGCCCGTGCCCGGTCACGTCGCCCACCACGACGATGACACCGCCGTCGGGCTGGCGGAACGCGTCGTACCAGTCGCCGCCGATGTTGAGCCCGTGGGTGGCCGGCAGATAGCGCGCGGCCAGGGCGAGGCCCGGCGGCGCGGGCAGCTCCGTCAGCAGGGCGCGCTGCAGTGTCTCGGCGATGTCACGGTTGTGCTGGTAGCGCTGGGCGTGATCGATCGCGATGCTGGCCCGCCGGGTCAACTCGATCAGCATGACCGCGTCGTCCGGGTCCCAGCGCTCGCCGGGCGGGGACAGGGTCACCACGCCCAGGGGTGCCTGGCGCGTCGGCAGCGGGATGCAGAGCAGGGGCCGGTCCGGGTCCAGTGCCGACGGCGGCTGGTCGTCGACGCCGGGCAGGCCGCCCGGGTGCGCGGCGGCGTACTGCGGCCGCCCGGTGCGCGCCGCGACCACCGCGGCGGCCGGGTGGGCGGGGCTCCGCCGGTCGCCCTCCTGGTCGAACAGCCAGACGTCGACACTCGTGGCGTACTCCGGCACCAGCAGCTCCGGCAGGCGGCGCACGATCTCGTGGTGGTCGAGCGACGCCGTCAGCACCGCGCTCGCATCCGCCAGGAACGTCAGCCTGCGACGGGCGTTCTCCGCCTCCGTACGCGCCTTGCGCTCGGCGGCGAACGCCTCCCGCTGGGCCCGTCCGGCGGCGTCCAGCTCGGCGTGCAGCGCCACGACGCCCTGGTTGGTCTGCTGCAGCTCCTCCCGGTGGAAGTCGACCAGGTTCTCCTGCTCGGCGAGCCGGTCCAGCACCAGCGCCGTGTCCTCGTCGGCACCCAGCAGTGCCTCGGCCAGGGCGGCCGGGTCGTCCGTCACGGCGTCGGCGTCGGCGCCCGGTGCCGCCTCGGGGCAGGGAACGGTGACCCGCCACGGCGGCTCCCCCGCGGGAGCGGTGTCGCGCGAGGGCGTCACCACGGCGTGCAGCACGCCGCCCTCCCCGACCGCCGGAGCACCGCGGCCGGCCGCGCCCGTCTCCAGGGTGAGCCGCCAGGTGCCGCCCTTGGCCAGGCACAGCCGCAGCTGAGCGCTGAGCGAGGCCGCCAGCCGCGTGCGCTCCAGGGGCGGCACACCGTACGCAGCGGCCAGGCGGGCCGTGGCGATGCGCGCCCGCGCCGCGTCGAGGACGTCGGTGATCTGCCAGATTCGGGTCATGGGCGGTCCGGCGGGGTCGGGGCCAGCACGGCGACGGCGGTGTCGTCCCGTACCGGGCGGGCCGGACTGCTGGCGTCACGGACGGTCACGGCGGCCGTCACCGCCGGGTCGGTCGCCGTGCGGCAGGTGTCGGACGCCGGTGTCCAGCGGCTCGGCAGGCCGTCGCTGTGCAGGACCAGCACCCGGTCGTCCGCCCAGGCCGCCTCCTCCTCGCGCAGTGTCGTGGGCCGGTGGGTGCCGACGATGCCGGGCCGGGACACCAGGTGCCGCCAGGTGCCGCCCTCGCACAGCCGCGCCCCGACGTTGCCGATGCCGGCGAACCTGAGTGTTCCGGCACGCGTGTCGACCTGGGCCAGTGCGACGGCCGCGCCGCGGGTCGCGGTCAACGCCGTGTCGAGCCGCCGCAGCGCCTCGGCGGGCCCGAGGTGCGCCGCACCGCGCAGCGCCTCCACGGCGGCGGTCGAGGCACGGGCCGCCTCCGGGCCGTGGCCCAGCCCGTCGGCCAGCATCAGGGTGACCCGGTCCCCGGACCGGACCCAGGTCCAGGCGTCGCCCGAGTACTCGGCGCCGCCGAACGGGACGTTCACCGCGCCGGCCCGCACCCGGCCCACCGGGTCCGGCCCGGCGTCCGGGCGGCCGGGCACGGCGCCGATCCGGGCGACCACCACGGTGCCCCGGCCCGGGACGCTGTGCAGGTCGAAGTCGTCGGCGACGCGCGCGCAGGTGCCGAGCCCGGCGCCCAGCGAGCCCGTCGTGGTGAAACCGTCGCGCAGGGCGGCGGACACGTCGGCGATGCCGGGGCCGTGGTCGACCGTGACGACCTGCACGAGCAGGGTCTCCTCCCGGCCTGCCGCGAGGACGGGCGGAGGGACGACGTCGATGAGGACCTGGCCGCCCCCGGCGTGCTTGAGCAGGTTGGTGGCCAGCTCGGTCGCCACCAGCGCCGCGGTGGCGGTGCGCTGCTCGTCCAGCCCGGCCAGGGCCGCGGCGTGCTCCGCGGCCACCCGGGCGTCGCGCACCCGGGTCGAGTCGTGCACCGGCACATCCCACACTCGAGGCATCAGGACTCCTCACGCGGGCGAGGGGTCCGGCCCGCCCAGGAGGTCACCCGGACGGTGGTGCCCGCCCCCGGACTGCTCTCGATCGCGAAGTCGTGCACCAGGCGCCGCGCGCCGCCCAGTCCCATGCCCAGCCCGCCGCCCGAGGTGAAGCCGTCGCTGAGCGCCTGCTCCAGGTCCGCGATGCCCGGCCCCTCGTCGCTGAAGGTCAGCCGAAGTCCCCGTGCACCGCCCTCGGTGAGGGCCTCCGTCTCCATCGTTCCCCCGCCCCCGTACACGAGCGTGTTGCGGGCCAGTTCACTGGCCGCCGTGACCAGCTTGGTCTGGTCCACCAGACCGAAGCCGAGCTGGGCGGCCGCCTGCCGCACGTGCTGACGCACCCACACCAGATCCATGTCCGAACGGATCGGCAGGCGGGCCTGCGCGCCCGCGGCCGTGTGCATCACCGACGCTCCGGGCGCAGGCCGCCGTAGCGGGACGACGGGGCGTGCCGAGTGAGCAGCTCCATGGCCACCTCGGTGCTGAGCGCGGTGTGCACCCGCGGCAGCGTCAGACCCAGCTCCACCAGGGTGATGGCGACCGCCGGCCGCATGCCGACGACCACGGTCCGCGCGGCCAGCAGCTCGGTCTGCCCGGCGATCTCGGCCAGGACCCGGCCGAGGAAGGAGTCGACGATCTCCACACCGGAGATGTCGATGATCACACCGGTGGCCCCACTGTGGGAGATGGTCTCGGCGAGGTCCTGCTGGAGCTGCTGCGCCGTGCTGTCGTGCAGGTCCCCCTGGAGGGTGACCAGCAGCACCTCGCCGAGCCGGAGGACGGGAACACGGCCTGTCACGGAACCCCCCTGGGGCCCCGGGAACACCTCGCTCACCGCGCGACCGGGCCGTTCGCGACGGGGTTCACGATGCCGACCCCCAGCTGGTGCAGGACGTACCCCAGCGCGTCGGCGAGGCTCGCCCGGGTGACCACGGTGCCCAGGTCCAGACCGAGGTGGACCATGGTCTGCGCGATCGCCGGCCGGATGCCGGAGACGATGCACTCGGCGCCCATCAGCCGGGCCGCCGCGACCGTCTTCATCAGGTGCTGGGCCACCAGCGAGTCGACGGTCGGGACCCCGGTGATGTCCAGGATCGCGTAGCGCGCCTGCTGCTCGACGATGGACTCCAGCAGGGTCTCCATGACGACCTGGCTGCGGGCGCTGTCCAGCGTTCCGATCAACGGAACGGCCACGATGCCGTCCCACAGCTTGATGACGGGGGTGGCCACCTCCAGCAGCTGCAGCCGCTGGCGGTCGATGAGCGCCTGCCCCTCGCTGAGCGCCGTCTGCATGACCACGACCCGCAGGGTGCCCAGCAGCACGCTCAGCGTGGTCGCGCAGGCCCGGGCGTGATCCGCCGGGGCATCCGGCAGATCGGCCAGGAGCAGGTTCTCGACGGGCGGGCGCAGGGCGGCCAGCTCGCTGGACACCTGCGCGGTGCTCAGTCCGGCGCGGGAGCGGGCCGCACCCATCCGTGCCAACTGTTCGCGCACCGTGGTGAATCCGGCGGCGTCCGGATCCTCCACCCGGGCCGCGTCCGCGACTTGGGCGAGCGCGTCCACCACGGCCTTGCCCGCCTCGACCGCCTCGTCGCGCGAGACGGTGAACACGGCCCGGAACAAGGGCTCGTCCGCCCATCGCTGGGCGATCTGCTCACGGCGGCGCCGCAGGAAGTCCCTGACCTCCTGCGTCGGCGATCCCGCTGTTCCCTCCGCCTGATCCGGCACCTGTTCCACTCCTCATCCGCGTAGCGCCGCACCGAACCCGTGGGCAACGTGTGGGCGACGTGACTTTGCCGGGCGTCAACTGTAACCACCCGTCGACCTCGTACGACACCTGCTCCCGCACGAGCGGTCCGGACGAGCGCCGGGGAGGAGGGAGCCTCAGGCGTCCGGTGTCCGCGGCCCCTCCGGCTGCGCGTCGACGCGGGAGAGCGCCTCGTCCAGGCTCTCCGAGACCGGCACCGTGATGCTCACGCCCGTCAGGTCCAGGATGCGCCGGACCGCCGGGGTGGGAGAGATGATGTGCACGCTGCCCGGCAGCTCGCGGGCCTCCTGGTAGACCCGGAGGATGATGTTCATGCCGGAGGAGTCCATGAACGGGACCTGGGACAGGTCCAGCAGGAAGTGCCGTCGGCCGTGGTGGAGTTGGTTGGCCAGGTGGTGCTGGAACTCGGTCGCGGTGTCGACGTCCAGATAGCCCTCCACCTTGAGCAGCGCGACCTCCTCCCGGGGCAGCGTCACCTCGACGGACAGCGGATTCTGGGCAATGGGCACGTGTACCTCCAACAATGCGGCGGCGCGGTGGACCGTGATGTCCCACCGCGCCGGGCGGATACCCCCGAATCCGGTCGCCATACCTGTCCGGCCGCCTCCGGCTCCCGCGGTGTCCCTAGAGGGCCTTTCTGACCATTCCCGTCCTCGCCCGCGAGGCAGGCGGGAATGGTCAGACAGGACCTAGCCCACCCGGATGCCCACGAGACAGGTGTCGTCGTCCGTGTCCGACCTGCTGTAGGTCAGCAGCCGGTCCAGGTGCTGGTCGAGGGTGCGCGGCGTCGGGCCGACGGTGCTCAGCAACTGGGTCAGCGACTCCTCCACCGAGCGGTCGCGACGTTCGATCAGACCGTCCGTGTACATCAGCAGCGTGTCCTCACCGGCCAGCTGCAGCTCGTCCTCCTCGTACGCCGCCTCCGCCGCCGCACCCAGCAGCAGGCCCTTGACCAGCGGCAGCGGCTCGGCCTCCCCACCCCGCACCAGCACCGGCGGCATATGGCCCGCCCTGGCCCAGCGCAGTGTGCGCCGCTCCGGGTCGTACAGGCCGCACACCGCCGTGGCGGTGACCCCGCCCGTCAGGTGGTGCGCCACGATGTTCAGCCACGACAGCAGCTGGCCCGGCCCGGCACCGGTCACCGCCAGGCCGCGCAGCGCGTTGCGCAGGACGACCATGCTGGTCGCGGCCTCTATGCCGTGCCCGGCCACGTCCCCCACGCAGAGCAGCACCCGCCCGTTCGGCAGCATCACGGCGTCGTACCAGTCACCGCCCACCAGCTGCTCCGTCTCCGCGGGCCGGTACCGGACGGCCACCTGGAGGTCGGGCACCTTCAGCGGGGTCTGGGCGGGCGGCATGATGGCGTGCTGCAACTGCAGGGTCAGGCGGTTGCGCTCGACGGCCTGCTGCTCGGTGTGGGCCAGCTGGTCGCGCGTCGCGGCGAGCGCCACCTCCGTCCAGTGCTGGGCCGAGATGTCCTGGTAGGCCCCCCGTACGAGGAGGAGACGGTCGTCGGTGTCCAGGACCGGCTCGGCCACCACCCGGACGTGCCGGGTCACCCCGTCGGGCCGCTGGAGACGGAACGCCGCCGACGCCGGCCGCCGCTGGTGCAGGAGCGTGCGCAGGAACCGGCCGATGGTGACGGAGTCGTCCGGGTGGGCGTGCGCGGTCAGCTCCTCCAGCGGCACCGGGACACTCGTCCGCGGACGCCCGTAGAGGTCGAAGAGCTGCCCGTTCCACGTGATGTCGCCGGTCAGCAGGTTCTCCTCGAAGCCACCGATGCGGCCGAGTCGCTGGGCGTGCTGGAGCAGGCCGGCCAGCCGTGCCGTCTCGTCCTCGATGCGCCAGATGAGCAGGACGGCGTTGCCGTGCCGGCTGATGCTCATGTCCGCGACCGCCGAGAGCGGGACCTGGTCCACCAGGGCGGTCAGGTTCATCCGCCGGGCCCGGAACGGCTCACCTGTCGCGTACACCCGCTCGACGTTCTGGAACAGCTCGCTGTCCCCGGCGGCCATCGGATAGGCCTCCAGCAGCAGCGCACCGCCCACGACGGCACGCGGCCGTCCGGCGGGGTCCAGGAAGCGCTTGTTCACGTGCTGGATGCGGAAGTCCGCCAGATGCCCGGCGGCGTCCAGGTGCGGCACCAGGACCAGCGCGGGATCGTGCAGCCCGTCGGCCAGGTCCATCAGCTCCGCCGCGTCGGGCACGACCCGCGGCTCCTGCCCGGCGCCGTGCGGCGGCGTGTACGACTCCAGGGTGTGCGCGCACAGCTCCGCCAGGGCCTCCACCTGGCGCACCACCTGGGGCGGCTGCGCGGCCAGGGGCGTCGGCCAGGCGATCTCCAGCACCCCGTGGACGCGTCCCCCGGCACGGGCGGGCACGGCCACCCTGCCGCCGTCCGGGTACTGGTGCCGGCCCACGCTGGGCAGCCCGGTCCGGGCCAGGGACGTGATCCACTGCCCTGCCCGTTCGGTCAGTCCGCACCGGGCCACCGTCGCCACGTCCGGCGGCACGTAGCGCCAGCGGGTGGCCTCGGCCGGCGCGAACCCCGCGCTGCCGGCCAGCGAGAGCGACCCGTCGGACCCGGCCGCCCAGATGGCCACGGCGACCGCGCCGAGCGGGCGCAGGGCCTGCTCCAGCAGGGCGTCGGCGACGGCCTGGGTGTCGTCCGCGGCCAGCGCGCCGCTCTCGGCGGCCCGCAGGCGCACGGCGGCCGACCCGGCCACCGCGTCCCCGGCGTCCGAGGTGCCCGTGCCGTCCGGGGTGCCCGTGCCGTCCGTGCCGTCCTCGGCCTCCGCGGCCCGCACGGCCGCGGTGGCCGCGAGGAACGCGTCCGTCACCTCCGACATCCGGTCCCGGGCCGCCTGGTTGATGACGTCGACCGCGAACTCCAGGGGCGTCACCCGGGACTGCTCGGCCAGCTCGGCGAGCTGCCGGGCGGCCTGCGCCGGGCCGCACCCGAGCCGCGCGACCAGGACGCCCTTGGCGAGCTCGACCAGCGCCCGGCCCTCGGCCTCCGCCTGGGCGGCCCGCACCTCGCGGCCGAGCCGGTCCACCGTGGCCGCCAGCCGGCCCACGGGCGACGGCGGAGTCATCCCCCGCAGGTCGGCGGCCGGACCGTCGACCCCGCAGGACTGCGGCGGCCCGGACACCGCGGGCGGCGCGGCGGACGCGTCCCGCGGCTCCCCGTCGCCCGGTTCGCGGGTGTGCTCGGACATGGTCACGATGGGAACGCTCCTCGACTGGGGACCGCCACGGTGCGCGACGGGACGCGCGGCGCACCGCCCGGCCCACCGGGGTACGGGACGGGCGGCGCGCTCATGCGGGCAGCCACCGTCGGACACAGGCGATGAGGTCCTGCGTGTCGACGGGCTTGGTCACGTAGTCGCTGGCGCCCGAGGCGAGGCTCTTCTCCCGGTCGCCCGGCATCGCCTTCGCCGTGACGGCGATGATCGGCAGCTCGGCGTATGCCGGCATCCGGCGGATCTCGGCCGTCGCCGTGTAGCCGTCCATCTCCGGCATCATCACGTCCATCAGGACCAGCGCGACGTCCGGGTGGTGCACCAGCGTCTCGATGCCCCGGCGCCCGTTCTCCGCGTGCAGCACCCGGAACCCGTGCAGTTCCAGGATCCCGCTGAGCGCGAAGAGATTGCGCGCGTCGTCGTCGACGACGAGGACGGTCTGCCCGGCCCGCGGCTCGTCCGCGGGGCGCGGCGCCGGGCGCCGCGGCTCCTCGTGACGGACCAGGGAGAGCACGTCCCCGGGCTCCTCGGCGGCCAGGTGCAGGGCGATGCGCTCGCGCAGCTCGTCGAGGCCGGACAGGAACTCCAGCGCCCCGCCCGCCGCGCCGGAGCGCAGGCGCTCCTCCAGGGCCGCGTCCGCGCGGTGTCCGCTGTGCACGAGCACCGGCACGTTCGCCGGCGCCGGGTCGCCCCCCAGGGCCTGGAGGAAGCGGGACGCCTCGGCGTGCGGCATGCCCAGGTCCAGGACGACGCAGTGGCACGGCTCGGCCGCCAGCGCGCCCGCGGCCTCCTGCGCCCCGACGGCCGTGATGACGTCGAGCGGGGGCCGGTCGCCCGTGTCGTCCCGTCCGTGCGACAGGTCGGCGACCACGCTCTCCGCGACGAGGGTCAGCAGTCCGCGCGGCCGCTCCTCCACGACGAGCAGGCGTCGCGGACGCCGCCGGCGACCGTCCGCGAGCTCGGGCGCCGGCGCCGGTCGCGTGAGCACGTCGGCGGGCGACTCGGCCGGTGCCTGCTCCGTGCCCCGGCCGAGCAGCAGGTCCTCGAAGTCGGGGCGGGCCACCGGCAGGAACAGGGTGAACGTGCTGCCCCGGCCGGGGGCGCTGTCCACCGTGACGGCGCCGCCGAGCAACTGGGCGATCTCCCGGGTGATGGACAGGCCGAGTCCGGTGCCGCCGTACTTGCGGCTCGTCGTGCCGTCCGCCTGCTGGAAGGCGCCGAAGACCGACTCCAGGTTCTGCTCGGGAATGCCGATGCCCGTGTCCTTCACCCGGAAGGCCACCACGGGACCGCCCCGGACCACGCCCCGGGGCACCTCGCCGTCCGGCGCCGGTTCGACGGTCAGTTCCACACCGCCCCGCTCGGTGAACTTCACCGCGTTGGACAGCAGGTTGCGCAGCACCTGACGCAGCCGGGAGTCGTCGGTCAGCAGGTCCGCCGGCGCTCCGGCGGCCGTCGACACCGTGAACTCCAGGCCCTTCTGCGTGGTCATGGGCCGGAAGGTGGCCTCGACGTACTCGATCAGCTGCCGCAGCGTCACGCGCTCCGGGGAGACGTCCATCTTCCCGGCCTCGACCTTCGACAGGTCCAGGATGTCGTTGATCAGCTGGAGCAGGTCCGAGCCCGCGGAGTGGATGATGCCCGCGTACTCGACCTGCTTCGGGGTGAGGTTGCGCGACGGGTTCTGGGCCAGCAACTGGGCCAGGATCAGCAGGCTGTTGAGCGGTGTGCGCAGTTCGTGGCTCATGTTCGCCAGGAACTCCGACTTGTACTTCGAGGCCAGCGAAAGCTGCTGGGCCCGGGCCTCCAGCTCCTGCCGGGCCTGCTCGATCTGCAGGTTCTTCGCCTCGATGTCCCGGTTCTGCGCCGCCAGGAGGGACGCCTTCTCCTCCAGCTCGGCGTTGGAGCGCTGCAACTCCTCCTGCTGCACCTGAAGCTCCGCCGAGCGGGCCCGGAGTTCGCCGGTCAGGCGCTGCGACTCGGCGAGGAGTTCGTCGGTACGGGCGTTGGCCACGATCGTGTTGACGTTCACGCCGATGGTCTCCATCAGCAGTTCCAGGAAGTCCAGGTTGATCTGCGTGAACGCGGCGACCGACGCCAGCTCGATGACGCCGAGGACCTGCCCCTCGACCACGATGGGCACCAGCACCAGAGCGGTCGGCACCACCTGGCCGAGCCCCGACGAGATGGTCACGTAGCCGGGCGGCAGGTCGTCCACCACGATGGTGCGCCGGCTGCGCGCGGCCTGGCCGACCAGGGTGCGGCCGAAGGCGATGCGGGTGTGCCCGGCCGCGTTCTCCGGGCCGCCGTAGGAGCCGACGAGCCGGAGCTCGGGACCGTCGTCGCCGTCCTCGGCCAGGTAGAAGGCGCCGTACTGGGCCGACACCAGCGGCACCAGCTCGTCCATGATGAGCTCCGCGACCACGGGCAGGTCCCGGTGGCCCTGCATCAGGCCGGAGATGCGGGCGAGGTTGGTTTTGAGCCAGTCCTGTTCCTGGTTGGCCCGGGTGGTCTCGCGCAGGGACTCCACCATGGAGTTGATGTTGTCCTTGAGCTCGGCGACCTCGCCGGACGCCTCCACGTTGACGGAGCGGGTCAGGTCGCCCTCGGCGACGGCGGAGGTGACCTCGGCGATCGCGCGGACCTGGCGGGTGAGGTTGCCGGCCAGCTCGTTGACGTTCTCCGTGAGGCGCTTCCACGTGCCGGAGACACCCTCCACCTCGGCCTGGCCGCCGAGCCGGCCCTCGGTGCCGACCTCGCGGGCTACGCGGGTGACCTCGTCGGCGAAGGCGGAGAGCTGGTCGACCATCGTGTTGATGGTCGTCTTGAGCTCGAGGATCTCGCCGCGCGCGTCGACGTCGATCTTCTTCGACAGGTCGCCCCGGGCCACCGCGGTCGTCACCAGGGCGATGTTGCGGACCTGGCCGGTGAGGTTGTTGGCCATCGAGTTGACGTTGTCGGTGAGGTCCTTCCAGGTGCCGGCGACGTTCGGCACGTGCGCCTGGCCGCCGAGCCGGCCCTCGGTGCCCACCTCGCGAGCCACGCGGGTGACCTCGTCGGCGAACGCCGACAGCGTGTCGACCATCGTGTTGATGACGTCGGCCAGCGCCGCGACCTCGCCCTTGGCCTCCACCGTGATCCGCTGCGACAGGTCGCCCCGGGCCACGGCGGTGGCGACCTGGGCGATGGAGCGGACCTGGCCGGTCAGGTTCGAGGCCATCACGTTGACGTTGTCGGTGAGGTCCTTCCAGGTGCCCGACACGCCGCGCACCTGGGCCTGCCCGCCCAGGTTCCCGGCCGTGCCGACCTCGCGGGCGACGCGGGTGACCTCGTCGGCGAAGGCGGAGAGCTGGTCGACCATCGTGTTGATGGTGTTCTTCAGTTCGAGAACCTCGCCCCGGGCGTCCACGGTGATCCTCTGGGAGAGGTCGCCCTTGGCCACGGCGGTCGCCACCTGGGCGACGTTGCGGACCTGGTTGGTGAGGTTGCCCGCCATGAAGTTCACCGAGTGGGTGAGGTCGCGCCACGTTCCCTTGACGCCCTGGACGTCGGCCTGGCCGCCGAGCCGCCCGTCGGTGCCGACCTCGCGGGCGACGCGGGTGACCTCGTCGGCGAAGGCGGAGAGCTGGTCGACCATCGTGTTGATGGTGTTCTTCAGTTCGAGGATCTCACCCCGGGCGTCCACGTCGATCTTCTGCGACAGATCACCCTTCGCCACTGCCGTGGCCACCTGGGCGATGTCACGGACCTGCGTGGTCAGGTTGCCCGCCATGGCGTTGACCGAGTCCGTCAGGTCGGCCCAGGTGCCCGAGACCCCCGGCACCTTCGCCTGCCCGCCGAGGGTCCCCTCGGTGCCGACCTCGCGGGACACCCGGGTGACCTCGGAGGTGAACACGGACAACTGGTCCAGCATGCCGTTGAAGACCTGGGCGATGTCGCCCATCAGACCGTCCGCGTCCTCCGGCAGACGCCTGCCGAAGTCCCCGTCCCGCACGGCCGTCAGGCCCGCCAGGAGTCGGCGCAACTCCTGGTCGCCCGGACCCGCGTCGACGGTTCCGGCGCTGTCGCTGGTCATGCGCACCCTCGCTCCGCTCCCGGGAGCCCTCGGATCCGAGGGCTCGAAACCCTCCTCCGGACCGATGGGGCGGTCCGGCCTGTCGTGCGGGCATTTCCGCTGTTCACGGATCTGCACGAAGAGAAAAATACGTCAGAGACTAACCCGGTTCCCGGGTGCGGACAAAAGGGTGTGCCCCGCCGGGGCCGAATGAGGCGGCCCGGGCCGGGTATCTGGGTGCTGTGGAGCCGGTGCGGCCCGTGGCGCTCGCCCTGCTCCTCAGTCGTCACCGACGCGGGAGGGATGGGACAGCGTGCCGATGGAGAGCATCTGGTCGTACGCGGCCGGCAGCGGTCACGTGGAGGGACAGGACCTGACGGGCTGCACCGTCGTCGCGAGCGACGGCACCATCGGACACGTGGACCGGCAGGCGGAGCACTTCGGCATGCGGCACCTCGTCGTCGACACCGGTGTGTGGGTCTTCGGCCGGAGCGTGCTCGTACCGGTCGGCGTGATCAGGGGCGTCGACCCCGAGGCCCGCACGGTCACGGTCGCCTGCACCAGGGCCCAGGTCAAGGCCGCGCCCCGGTTCCGGACCGACAGCGAGACGATGGACCAGGAGTACCTGGCGACCGTCGGCGACTACTACCATCGGCTGCCGCGGGAGACCACCGCGGACTGACCCGGTGCCGAACGACAGCACGGCGAACACCAGGGACACCACCGACATGGAACCAACCGACGGGACCACCACGGCCGCGACCGGCGTCGCGCCGCCCGGCGCACCGGGCGCCGTGACCAGCGCGGCGACGGCCCGCGCGTACGCGGAGTCGGTGGCGCGCGCGCAGTGGGGCGGGACCGGCCGCCGGGTGCGGGAGGAGGACGTCGTCGACCTGCTCCTCGTGGTCTCGGAACTGGTCACCAACGCGATCCGGCACGGCGACGGACTGGCCGGTTTGGAGGTCCGGACCACGCCCGAGGGCATGTGGATCGCCGTGCACGACCACAGCGCGGTGGTGCCCCGGGAGGCGTACGCGTTCCCCACCCGCCACCGGGGCAGTGGCTACGGCTGGCCGCTCGTCGCCCGCCTGGCGCGGGACATCGCCGTCGACCGGCGGCCCGGGGGAGGCAAGACGATCAGCGTGCTGGTGCCCCTGCGCGGCGCCGGCGCCCCCTGACCGGCGCGGTCACCAGGGCAGGAAGACGTGGATGTCCTTGCCCCGCGCGCCGGTGACGACGCTCACCTGGTCGGACAGGGTGTGGATCAGATGCCACCCGATACCGCCGCCGCCGCTGCTCGGATGGAAGGGGCGTGGCGCGGGCTCCCTCGTACTGGTGTCGTGCATCACCACGTGCACACCGTCGAAGGTACGGCGCAGCCGCAGCTCGAACGGCCCCGGGGCGTACTGCACCGCGTTCGCCGCCAGCTCCGTGACGACGAGGAGTATGTCGTCCCAGTGCTCGGGCTGCGAGGGTGGTGACGCACGGGCCAGGTCGTAGAGGAATTCCTCCGCGACCAGGCGCGCACCGGTCACGTTGTGCAGCTCCCCGGTGAAGCTGGCGGTGCGGTTCGTGATCTCCTCGGAAGCCAGTGTCCTGTCCCAACGCGACTCGGCTGCCATTTCGCCTTCCCGGCCCGGCACGGGCCGGGCGTAGTTCCCTTCTCTTCGCATCCCCTGCGTGTGTTAGTTCCCGTGCCGGCCGAGCCTACGCGCCCCGGTGTGCCGGGCCGCGGGGAGCGACGGCGCCCGGTGACGGCGCCGTCACCGGGCGCGAACCGACCGGGGAACAGAGCGGATTGCGAGGAAACCCGGAGGGTCACCGGAAGAACACGTTGTCCGAGTCCTCCCAGTCGGCCGGCTCCCTGGGCGGTGCCGGCGGGCGGCGGTGCGCCCGCGCTTCGTACATCGCGTCGATCTCGAGGGCGTAGGTCCGTACGATCTCGTCCCGCCGGAGCTTCATCGACGGCGTGAGCAGTCCGCCCGCCACGTCGAACGGTTCGGGCAGGACGCGGAAGACCCGGATGGACTCCGAGCGGGACACGGCGCTGTTGGCGGCGGCGACGGCGCGCGCGACCTCCTCCCGCAGCGCGTTCTCCTCGCGTGCCTCGCGGGCCGGGGTGTCGCCCGGCAACGCCAGGCCCGCCCGCCAGTGCGTCAGGAACTGGGGGTCCAGCGTGATCAGGGCGCCGACGCAGGGCCGGTTGTCGCCGACGACCACCGCCTGGTGGACGAGGGGGTGCATCCGCAGCCGCTGCTCCAGCGCGGCCGGGGCCACGCTCTTGCCGCCGCTGGTGATGATGACGTCCTTCTTGCGGCCCGTGATCGCCAGATAGTTCTCGTCGTCCAGGTGCCCGAGGTCCCCGGTGGCCAGCCAGTCGCCGCGCATCACCCGTCGGGTGGCGGCCTCGTCACCGACGTACCCCTGGAACAGCGACGGCCCGCGCACCAGGATCTCCCCGTCGTCGGCCATCCGGATCTCCATGCCGGGCAGGGGCTGTCCGACGGTGCCGGACTTCTCCCGGCCCAGCGGCTGCATCGTCAGCCCGCCGCTGGTCTCCGTCAGGCCGTAGCCGTCGTGGACGTAGACGCCGATGCCCTCGTAGAAGAGGGACAGCTCGCGGCTGAGCGGCGAGCCGCCGGAGGTCGCGCGCCGCACCCGGCCGCCCAGCGCCGTCCGCAGCCGGCGGTACACCGTCCGCTCGTACAGGGCGTGCTGGAGGCGCAGGTCGAAGCCGGGCCCGGGGCCCCTGCCCAGCCGATGGCGTTCCAGCGCGGCGGCGAAGTCCCGCGCGGTGTCGGCGGCCCGCTCGAACAGCGCCCCGCGCCCCGCCTGCTGGGCGGCGCGCAGGAAGTTCTTGTAGATCTTCTCCAGGACCGAGGGGACGGCGTAGAGATACGTCGGCCTGAAGGACCGCAGGGACGAGGACAGCGCCTCCTCGGTCGTCGTGGGCTCGTGTGCCATGAGCAGCCCGGCCCGGACGCACAGGTTCTGGATCATCAGCCCGTACACGTGGGAGAAGGGCAGGAAGGCGAGGACGGTGCCCTGCTCCCCGGGGGGTGCCACCGTGTGGCCCCAGCCCGCGATCAGCGTGTCGCAGGGACTGGCCAGGCCCCGGTGGCTCAGCGCGCAGCCCATGGCACGGCCGGAGGTGCCCGAGGTGTAGGCGACGACCGCCGTCGCGTCCGGCAGCACGATGCGGCGCATCGAGTCGACCATGGCGGACGGGAGGGGCGCCCCGCGGGCGACGAGTGTGTCCAGCGCGCCGGCGTCCAGCTGCCAGACATGGCGCAGCGACGGCAGCGACGCGCACACCGAGCCGACGGTCATCACACCCTGCTCGTCCTCGACCACCACCGCCACACAGCCCGCGTCCCGCAGGATCCACTCGACCTGGTCGCGCGAGGAGGTCGGGTAGATCGGCACGACCTCGGCGCCCACCGTCCACAGCGCGTAGCTGAGGACCGTCCACTCGTACCGGGTGCGGGCCAGGATCGCCACGCGGTCGCCCGGCGAGATCCCGCACGCGATCAGTCCCTTGGCCAGGCCGACGACCTCGTCGCGGAACTCCGCGGCCGTCACCTGCTCCCAGACGGTCGAGCCGGGAGCGGGACGGCGGGCGAGCATCGGCAGGGCCGGACGTGCGGTCGCGGTCTCGAAGAGGCTGTCGGCGAGTCCGCCGGCCAGGGGCGGGACGGACGGGGGAGCGAGAGCGGGGTCGCGCATGCACCGGCTCCTGACGTGTACGGACCGTGACACCACCGACGGGCACCGTCGTCGGCGGTGCTCGGAATCTAGCCGAGCCGCAGGCGGCGGGGGGCCGGGACGGCAGAAGTGATCCCGCCTGGTGATCTCGGCCCGATCGGGGGACCCGGACGGCATGAGCTACACGAACCCCGATCCCGATCCCGAACGCACCACCGGTCTGGAACCCGGAGGCGGCGTGCCACCCGGTGAGACACCGCCGGCGGAGAGCAGCATGCCCGAGGCCGGCCCGCAGGAACTGCACAATCCCCCCAAGGGCTGGTCCAAGGGGCCGCTGACCCTGATCCTCGCCCTCGTGGTGCTCGTCGCGGCGGGCTTCCTGGCCTACGCCCTGGCCCTGATCTTCTGACGGGCCGCGCCGAGCGACGACCACGCGGAACGACGACTCCACGGGGCGTTTCAGGCTGTCTGAGTACGGCGCACGCACTCGGTGACGACGGCGCGCAGGCTGCCGGTGCGCTCCAGCAGTTCGCGCTGTACCCGGGCCCCGTTGCCGTGCCGGAGCAGCCCGGCGACGCCCTCCCGCACCCGGTCGAGGTCGCCGTCGGCGGCCAGTGCCTCCCCGACGTGCTCCAGCAGGGCCCGTACGACCGTCTCGGCCGGCAACCTGCGCATCGTCACGGGATGCAGCAGCTCCTCCGTCAGCCCGGACCGGGCCGCCCGCCACGCGGCCAGGCGCAGCAGGCTCACACTGTGTCCGGCCGGTTCCCTGCCCTCCCGCCACTCCCGAACGGCCGTCCCGACCAGGGCGCGGGCCAGCGCGGCGAGGAGGACGGCGGTCCCGGCCTCCAGGCAGACGTCCGCGACCCGGAACTCGACCGTCGGGTACCGCCGGGACAGCCGCACGTCGAAGTAGACCATCCCCTCGTCGAGGATCGTGCCGGTGGCGAGCATGTCCGCGACCCGGCGGTGGTAGCTCTCCGCCGACCCGAACAGCTCCGTCGGACCGGCCGACGGCCAGCGCTGCCAGACCCGGCTGCGATAGCTGCTGTAGGAGGAGTCCCTGCCCTGCCAGAACGGCGAGTTCGCGCTCAGCGCGGCCAGCACCGGCAGCCAGGGCCGCACCCGGTCGATCACCGCGACGCCCTCCTCGTCGGACTCGACCGCGACGTGCACGTGGCAGCCCAGGACCAGCTGCTCGTGGACCACGACGCCGTACTGGTCGGCCATCCACTGGTAGCGTCGGTTCACGCCGACCGCGGGGCTGACCGGCAGCGGTGAGGTGGCGAGCGCCGCCACGGCACAACCGCTCCCCTCGGCGTGCCGGCCGGCCTCCTCACGGCAGCGGACGATCTCCGCGTGCAGCCGTTCCATGTCCGCCTGCGGATGCGTGGCGAATTCGAGCATCTGCTGGTGCAGTTCCTTCTCGAACACGTCCTGCCGGGCATCGTCCAGGGCGGCCCGGGCGAGTACGGCGGCGGACAGTGCCCGCGGCTCGCCGGTCTCGGGATCGACCAGGAGGAGTTCCTCCTCCACTCCGACGGTGCGCACCTGCTGCCGCCTTCCTGTGGGCTCGGCCGCGACGACGAGGTTTTCCCTCGTAGGAGCCCGACTGCCCTGGGAGCGCGTTCGGACACCTGGTCGCGCCACCGCGCCTCACGGGGCGTACGGCATCAGCCACACCGTCGCCAGCGGAGGCACCGTGATCCGGATGCTCCCGTCCTCGGGCTTGACCGGGTCGAGGTTGCCGACGCCGCTGCCGCCGTACGCCTCGGCGTCGGTGTTGAGGACCTCCTGCCAGGCGGTGACGTCGTCGGGGACGGCGAGCCCGTACTCGTGCCGGACGACCGGTGAGAAGTTCGACACCGCCAGCAGGGGAGCGCCGTGCGCGTCGAACCGCAGGAACGCGAAGACGTTGTCCTCGGCCGCGTCCACGCGGACCCACCGGAAGCCCGCCGGATCGGTGTCGCGCTGCCACAGGGCCGGAGTCCGGCCGTAGCGGGTGTTGAGGTCGCGGACCAGGTCCTGGACGCCCCGGTGGTCACCCGCCGAGTGGTACCCCTCGTCGAGCAGCCACCACTCGGGGCCCTGCTGCTCGGACCACTCCGCCCCTTGCGCGAACTCCTGTCCCATGAACAGCAACTGCTTGCCGGGATGGGCCCACATGAAGCCGAGGTAGGCGCGGACGTTCGCCCGCCGCTGCCACCAGTCGCCCGGCATCTTCGACACCAGCGCCTGCTTGCCGTGCACGACCTCGTCGTGCGAGATGGGCAGGACGAAGTTCTCGCTGTAGGCGTACACCATGGAGAAGGTCATCTCGTGGTGGTGGTACTTGCGGTGCACCGGCTCGTGGGCGACGTACTCCAGTGAGTCGTGCATCCAGCCCATGTTCCACTTCAGGCCGAAGCCGAGACCGCCGACGTCGGTGGGCCGGGTCACCCCGCCCCAGGCGGTCGACTCCTCCGCGATCGTCACCACACCGGGGCACCGCCGGTAGACGGTCGCGTTCATCTCCTGGAGGAACGCCATCGCCGCCAGGTCCTCCCGGCCGCCGTGGACGTTGGGCTCCCACTGGCCCGAGTCGCGCGAGTAGTCCAGGTAGAGCATCGAGGCGACCGCGTCGACCCGCAGCCCGTCGATGTGGAACTCCTCGCACCAGTAGACCGCGTTCGCCACCAGGAAGTTGCGCACCTCGGTACGGGCGAAGTCGAAGGTGTACGTCCCCCAGTCCGGGTGCTCCGCGCGCCGGTCGTCCCCGGGCTCGTACAGCGGGTCCCCGTCGAAGCGGGCCAGCGCCCAGTCGTCCTTCGGGAAGTGCGCCGGCACCCAGTCCATGATCACGCCGAGGCCCGCCCGGTGCAGGGCGTCGACCAGGTACCTGAAGTCGTCGGGGGTGCCCAGTCGCGCGGTCGGCGCGTAGAAGCCGGTGACCTGGTAACCCCAGGACGGGCCGTAGGGGTGCTCGGCGACCGGCATCAGCTCGACGTGCGTGAAGCCGAGGTCCTTGACGTAGGCGGGGAGCTGTTCGGCCAGCTCGCGGTAGGTCAGCCCGGGGCGCCAGGACGGCAGGTGCACCTCGTACACCGAGAACGGCGCCTCGTGCAGCGGGGTGTCGGCGCGGGTCCGCATCCACTCGGCGTCGCCCCACTCGTAGTGCGACGCCGTCACCACGGACGCGGTGTTCGGCGGCTCCTCCGCGCCGCGCGCCATCGGGTCGGCCTTGAGGAAGCGGTGGCCGTAGCGGGAGTGGATCTCGAACTTGTACCGGGTGCCCTCGCCGACGCCCGGCAGGAACAGCTCCCACACGCCGGACGAGCCGAGCGAGCGCATCGGGAACGCCGTGCCGTCCCAGTGGGTGAAGTCCGCGGCGAGCCGCACCCCCTGGGCGTTCGGCGCCCACACCGTGAACCGGGTGCCGGTGACGCCCTCGTGCGTCATCGGCACCGCGCCCAGCGCCCGCCAGAGCTGCTCGTGCCGGCCCTCACTGATCAGATGCAGGTCGAGGTCGCCGAGGGCGGGCAGGAAGCGGTACGGGTCGTGGACCTCGTGCTCGTCCTCCCCGTACCTCACCACCAGTGTGTAGGCGGGGATCTCCGCCAGCGGCAGGATGCCGGAGAAGAGGCCGTCCTCCTCCGACACGAGAGGGTGGCGCTCGCCGTCGACGACCACGCTCACCTCGCGGGCGAAGGGGCGCAGTGCCCTGAAGACGACGCCGCCGGGGAAGGGGTGGGCACCGAGCAGGGCGTGCGGGTCGTGGTGGGCGCCCGCCAGGAGGCGCCCCCGGTCGGTCGGGTCCAGCGGCGGCGCCGTCCCGCACGCCCCGGGGGTGCGCGGGACGGGACCGGACGGCTCGGGGAGCGAGGTGTCGCGGAGGGCCACGGGTCAGTCTCCTCTCACGGCGAGTCGTTCGATCGCCGCCATGGGTACGGGAAGCCAGTCGGGGCGGTGCCGGGCCTCGTACAGCACCTCATACACGGCGCGGTCCGTCTCGTAGGCGCGCAGCAGACCGTGCTTCTTACGGGGGTCCCACCCGGCGCGGTCGGCGTAGCCCGCGCAGAACGCCTCCCGGCAGCGGCGCGCCCACTCGGGGCGCCACGGGCGGCGCTGGCGGGCGGCGTAGTCGAAGGAGCGCAGCATGCCCGCGATGTCCCGCACGGGGGAGTGGTCGCTGCGCCGTTCGGACAGCGGGCGGGACGGCTCGCCCTCGAAGTCGATGACGAACCAGTCCCGGCCGGCCCGCAGCACCTGCCCCAGGTGCAGGTCACCGTGGATGCGCTGGGCGGGCGGCCCGGAGTCGCAGGTGGACAGGGCCGCGAAGGCCGTCCGCAGACCCGGGACGAAGGGCCGCAGCGCGGGAACGCAGTGCGCGGCGGCGGTCAGCCGCTCGGTCATCGCCGCCGCCGTACGGCCGTTCTCCCCGGGGGCACCGGCCGGGAACGCCGAGGCCAGTGCAAGGTGCACCTCGGCCATCGTCCGCCCCAGCTCGTGGGCCTGCGCGGTGAAGTCGTCCCCGGCGGCCAGCGCGTCCAGGGCGAGGGCCCAGCCGTCGGTGGCGTCGTGCAGGAACGGCTGGAGCACACCGAGCGTCGCCCCGTACGGATGGGTCGTCCGCAGCCACGCCACGGGCGCGGGCACCCGGCCGCAGCCCTGCCGGGCCAATGCGCTGGGCACCTCCAGGTCCGGGTTGACGCCGGGCTGGATGCGCCGGAACACCTTGAGGATGAACTCGTCGCCGTACACCAGCGAGGAGTTGGACTGCTCGGCGTCCAGGATCCGGGGGGCGAGCCCGCCGGGCACCGGCCGCGACGGGTCGCACTCGAAGCGCAGCGGCCCCGCCTTGCCGGGCAGGCGCAGCCGCTCCAGGAGCAGTTGCGCCGTCCGGGGGTCGTGCAGGGCGTCGTAGACCGTCCGGCCGGCCAGCGGGCCGTCCTGTACCTGCCCGATGAGTGCCCGCCCCAGACGCGGCGACGGCCGCTCGCGCACGCCGAGCAGCAGCTGGTAGCAGTCGCCGGCCGAGGGCGCGCCGCCGGGGGCGGGCACGGGGCCGGGCCCGGTGTGCACCAGGAGGTGCAGACAGCCCGGGAACAGCTCGGTCATCGACAACAGGCCGAGCTCGGCCACGGGCCGGTCCTTGCCCGCGAACCAGCGCTGTCGCGGCAGCCAGTCCCGCAGCAGCCCGCCGAGCGACGCCATCGGTTCGGCGAGACGCGCGGGTCTCGTGCGCAGGGGTGCGGTCTTCGGCATGGTGACGCGTCCTTTCCTCGGCCCACGCTCACACGCGGCGGCCGATGCGGGATGCGACTCGGGTGAGCCGGAACCAGTAGAAGCCGTGGCCCCCGAGGGTCAGCAGGTACGGCAGTTCGCCCACCGCCGGGAAGCGGACCCCGCCGAACAGCTCGACCGGATGGCGTCCGGCGAACTCGCGCAGGTCCAGCTCGGTGGGCTGGGCGAACCGCGCGAAGTTGTTCACGCACAGGACCAGGTCGTCCTCGTATTCGCGCAGGAAGGCCAGGACCGCGGGGTTGGAGGAGGGCAGCTCGGTGTACGAGCCCAGGCCGAAGGCGGGGTTCTGCTTGCGGATCTCGATCATGCGGCGGGTCCAGTGCAGCAGCGAGGACGGCGAGGCCATGGACGCCTCGACGTTCGTCACCTGGTAGCCGTAGACCGGGTCCATGATCGTGGGCAGGAAGAGCCGCCCGGGATCGCAGGTCGAGAACCCGGCGTTGCGGTCCGGGGTCCACTGCATCGGTGTGCGCACCGCGTCGCGGTCGCCGAGCCAGATGTTGTCGCCCATGCCGATCTCGTCGCCGTAGTAGAGGATCGGCGATCCCGGGAGGGCGAGGAGCAGCGCGGTGAACAGCTCGATCTGGTCGCGGTCGTTGTCCAGCAGGGTGGCGAGCCGGCGCCGGATGCCGATGTTGGCGCGCATGCGCGGGTCCTTGGCGTACTCGGCCCACATGTAGTCGCGCTCCTCGTCGGTGACCATCTCCAGGGTCAGCTCGTCGTGGTTGCGCAGGAAGATGCCCCACTGGCAGCCCGACGGGATGGCCGGGGTCTTGGCGAGGATCTCGGAGACCGGGTAGCGGGACTCGCGGCGCACCGCCATGAAGATGCGGGGCATGACCGGGAAGTGGAAGGCCATGTGGCACTCGTCGCCGCCGGAGGCGTAGTCGCCGAAGTAGTCGACGACGTCCTCGGGCCACTGGTTGGCCTCCGCCAGCAGGACCGTGTCCGGGTACAGGGCGTCGATCTCGCGGCGGACCCGCTTGAGGAACGCGTGACTGGCGGGGAGGTTCTCGCAGTTGGTGCCTTCTTCGGCGTACAGATAGGGCACGGCGTCCAGCCGGAAGCCGTCGATGCCGAGGTCCAGCCAGAACTTCAGCGCCGCCAGCATCTCCTCCTGGACGGCCGGGTTCTCGTAGTTGAGGTCCGGCTGGTGGGAGAAGAAGCGGTGCCAGTAGTACTGCCCCCGGACCGGGTCGTAGGTCCAGTTCGACGCCTCGGTGTCGACGAAGATGATGCGGGCGTCGGCGTATCGGGTGTCGTCGTCCGCCCAGACGTAGTAGTCGCCGTAGGGGCCGTCGGGGTTGCTCCGCGACTCCTGGAACCACGGGTGCTGGTCGCTGGTGTGGTTCATGACGAAGTCGATGATGACGCGCATGCCGCGCTGGTGGGCGGCGTCGACGAACTCGACGAAGTCGGCCAGGTCGCCGAACTCGGGCAGTACGGCGGTGTAGTCGGAGACGTCGTAGCCGCCGTCCTTCAGGGGGGACTTGAAGAAGGGCGGGAGCCAGAGGCAGTCCACGCCCAGCCACTGGAGGTAGTCCAGTCTGGCGGTCAGGCCCTTGAGGTCGCCGACGCCGTCGCCGTTGCTGTCCTGGAAGGAGCGGACGAGGACCTCGTAGAAGACGGCTCGCTTGAACCAGTCGGGGTCCCGGTCCCCCGCGGGTGTGTCCTCGAAGGTGTCCGGCACGGGCTCGTTCACGGTCATGAGACTGCCGGCCCTTCGCTCCGGGGCGCGGTGGCGGAAGGCCGCTGGACGTGGAAGACGTGCGCGGGGGCCCGGCCGGGCTCCAGGCGCACGTAGTTCGTGCTGCCCCAGTGGTAGGTCTCTCCCGTGAGCTCGTCGCGCACCGGCACCGACGCGTGCCGGTCCAGGCCGAGCTGCGGCATGTCGAGCGAGATCGTGGCCTCCTGGGTGTGATGCGGGTCGAGGTTGGCGACCACCAGCACGACGTCGGACCCCGCGCGCTTGCTGTACGCGATGAGCGCGTCGTTGTCGGTCCGGTGGAAGCGGAGGTTCCTGAGCCGGTGCAGCGCGGGGTGGTCGCGCCGGATGGTGTTGAGCCGGGTGACGAGGGGGGCGATGGTGCGGCCCTCGCGGGCGGCGGCGGCCCAGTCGCGGGGTTTGAGCTGGTATTTCTCCGAGTCGAGGTATTCCTCGCTGCCCTCGCGCAGGGGGGTGTTCTCGCAGAGTTCGTAGCCGCTGTAGATGCCCCAGGTGGGGGAGAGGGTGGCGGCGAGGACGGCGCGGACCTCGAAGGCGGGCCGGCCGCCGTGCTGGAGGTAGGCGTGGAGGATGTCGGGGGTGTTGGTGAAGAGGTTGGGCCGCATGTAGGAGGCGGCGTCCCCGGTCAGTTCGGTGAGGTACTCGGTCAGTTCCTGCTTGGTGTTGCGCC
>NZ_JAVRFH010000150.1:0-3680 GCF_031845825.1 Streptomyces lancefieldiae
ATGTACTCCGGCAAGCGCTCCCGGAGCAGGGCCGACACAGATCCGACGTCCAGCCCAGCCGGGTCCGCCCCGTCGGCCGGCACCACATACCCGACCAGCCGCTGGTCACCCGCGCGTTCCTCGCGTGCCACGACCACCGCCTGGTCGACGTCCGGGTGGGCGGTCAGCGTCGACTCCACCTCGCCCAGCTCGATCCGGAAGCCCCGGATCTTCACCTGGAAGTCGGCCCGACCCAGGTAGTCGAGCTCGCCGTCCTGGTTCCACCGCACGACGTCCCCGGTGCGGTACATCCTGGTGCCCGGTTCGCCGTAGGGGCACGCCACGAAGCGGTTCGCGGTCAGCGCGGCCTGGCCGACGTAGCACCTGGCGAGCCCGGCGCCGGCCAGGTACAGCTCACCCGCGACTCCGGGCGGCACCGGGCGCAACGCCGTGTCCAGCACGTACACCCGCGTGTTCCAGATCGGCAAGCCGATCGGCACGGGACCTGACTCCTCCGGCGTGCACGCGTGGTACGTCACGTCGACAGCGGCCTCGGTCGGTCCGTACAGGTTGTGCAGTTTGACGCCCGGGAACGTGCGCGTGAAGGCGTCCACGGTCTCCCGTGGCAGGGCCTCGCCGCTGCAGAACACCCGGCGGAGTCCGCCGACTCCTTCTGCGGCGGCTGTCCCGGACAGGAACACCTGGAGCATGGACGGCACGAAGTGGCATGTGGTGATGGACTGGTCGCGTATCAGCCGGCCCAGATAGGCCGGGTCCTTGTGCCCGTCGGGTTCCGCGATCACGAGTGTCGCGCCCTCGCACAACGGCCAGAACAGCTCCCACACCGACACGTCGAACGACGCCGGTGTCTTCTGCAGCACGCGCTCACTGGAGGCGAGCCCGTACTCGTGCCGCGCCCAGCGCAGCCGGTTCATGATTGATCGGTGCGACACCTGCACGCCCTTGGGGCGGCCGGTGGAACCGGAGGTGTAGATGACGTATGCGGCGTTGTCCGGCGAGAGCACGCGTTCCGGGTTCACCGCCGGGTACCCGGAGACGTCCGGCAGTTCCTCGCCGAGCACGAGCAGCGGCTGCGCGCTGTCGAGCACAGTCCGCAGCCGTTCCTCGGGCAGGTCGGTGCCCACCGGCAGGTACGCGGCACCCGCCTTGACCACCGCGTAGATCGCCACCAGCAGATCCACGGAACGCGGGATGTGTACCGCGACCAGTTGTTCGGGCCCCGCGCCGCGCTCGATCAGCCAGTGTGCCAGCCGGTTGGCGCGCCGGTTGAACTCCTCGTAGGTGAGCCGTTCCTGTGGGCCGATCAGCGCGATGTGCCCGGGGTCGTGTTCCGCCCGGACCTCGAAGGCGTCCGGCAGGGTCTCCCCGGCCTCCGGGTGCTTGGTGTCGTTGACCCGTCGCAGCAGCCACTCCCGCTCCTGGTCGCTGAGCACCTCGATGGCCCCGACGGGGGTCGTCGGGTCGGCGAGCACCTGTTCCAGCACCCGGACGAGCCGGGTGGCGACCACCTCGGCCGCCTCGCGGTCGAAGAGGTCGTTCTGGTAGTCGAGGGAGAGTCTCAGGTAGGGGTCGGTGGCATTGAGGTTGAGCGGATAGTGCGAGCCCGCGAACGGCCGGAGGCTGTCGATCGTGAAGCCGGCCGAAGTGTTCGCTTCGATGATGCCTTCGCGGTCGACCGGATAGTTCTCGAACGCGATGATCGTGTCGAACAGGGCGGGCAGCCCGATGTCGCGCTGGATGTCGGCCAGCCCGTAGTAGTGGTGGTCGAGCAGGGCCGTCTGCCGGTCCTGCAGTTCGGTGATGACGTCCGCCGCACTGCGCTCTGGCGGGCAAGACACCCTGATCGGCAGGGTGTTGACGAACAGGCCGACCATCTCGTAGGAGCCGGGCAGATCCGTGGGGCGGCCGTTGACAGCGGCCCCGAACACCACGTCCCGCTGCCCGGTGAGCTTGGCGAGCAGGAAGGCCCACACGCCCTGGAGAAGGGTGTTCAGTGTGACGCCGAGTTCCGCCGCGCGCCGGGCGAGCTCCTTGCCCCGGTCGACGGAGAGCGGCACCTCGACCCGCCCGTGGGCGGACGCCTTCCCCTTGGAGGGCATGCCGGCGGCCACGAGGGTCGGCTGCTCGAACCCGTCGAGCTCGGCCTTCCACCGGGCCGCCGACGCCGCCAGGTCCTGGGTGGACAGCCAGGCCAGGTATTCACCGTAGTTCCGGGCCGGCGGGAGCTCGCGGACGTCGGCGTACAGCCGGATCAGGTCCCTGATCACGAACGTCGACGACCAGCCGTCGAACAGCGTGTGATGCGCCGTGAAGACGAGTTTCGCGCGCTGTGGGCCGCAGGTGAGCAGGGCCAGCCGGATCAGCGGTGGCCGGGTGGGATCGAGCTGGTCGGCCCGGTCCTCGGCGAGCGTCCTGTCCAGCGCCGCGTCCTGTTCGGCCTCGCCGAGATTGGTCAGATCGAGGTGGCGCCAGGGCAGGACGACGTGCTCGGGCACGACCTGCACCGGATCACCCTCGGCCCCGGTGAGGAACGCACAGCGCAGGTTCGGGTACCGGTCGAGGAGCGCTTGTCCGGCCGACCGCATGCGCGCCGGGTCCACGGGGCCGGACAGATGCAGCACGAACTGCATGTGGTAGATGTCGAAGGCGTCCTCGGCGAACGCGGCCTGGAACTGTATGCCGGACTGACCCGGGGCCTGGGGCCACACGTCGACGAGCCGGCCGTAGCGCTCCTCCCAGGTCTCGATCTCGTTCTGCCGCACCGACACCAGGGGGACGTCCGACGGGGTCAGCCCGCCGGCCTGAGGGTGCGCGGCGTGCGCGGCCATGCCGTGCAGCACCTCGACCCACAGCCCGGCCAGTTCGGCGGCCCGCTCGCGGGACAGCACCCCGGTGGGGAACATGAAGTCCGCCTGGAGACGGGTGCCCTCGGCGGTGTCCGTGGCGACCGCGTTGACCTCCAGCGCGGACAGTGCGGGCAGGTCCGGATCGGGGGCGGGAATCAGCTCGGCGGACCAGGGAGCCGGGCCCCACCCGTCGGCGCGCAGGTGTTCCGGAACGTCGGCACCGGAGATCCGGCCGATGTAGTTGAACCCGAGCTGCGGGACCGGGTGACCGGCGAACTCCGCGGCGGTCCGGGGGTTCAGGTGGCGCAGCAGGCCGTACCCCAGGCCCTTGTCCGGGATCGCGCGCAGCTGCTCCTTGACCAGTTTGATCGCCTCCCCGGCGGCGGGGCCTCCCGCCAGCACGTCGGCCAGGTCCACTCCGCGCACGTCGACCCGGACCGGGTACATGCTGGTAAACCACCCGACGGTCCGGGACAGGTCGGCTCCGGGGACGGCGTTCTCCTCACGGCCGTGCCCCTCGAGGCGGACCAGGGCTGAGCGGTCCTCGCAGCGCCACCGGTTCACCGCCACGGCGAACGCGGCGAGCAGCACATCGGTCCCGGTGCCCCGATACGCGGCGGGAAGCGTGGTCAGCACCGCCTCGGTCACCTCGTGGGGCAGGTGCACCCGCACGGTGTCGACCGTGGACATCAGATCCACCGTCGGGTCGAACGTCCGGGTGCCGAGCGGGGGGTCCGGCTCGGCGACCACGTCCCGCCAGTACGCCAGCTCCGCTTCCCGCTCCGGGGTGAACGCCTCGGTCCGCAGTGCCGACGCCCAGCGGCGGGCCGACGT
>NZ_JAVRFH010000151.1:0-3679 GCF_031845825.1 Streptomyces lancefieldiae
CACTCCGAACTCGAAGCCCTCAGAGCGGCCTGGCACAAGAGCCACCGCCTGGAGAGCACCTGAGCCTCGCCGAACCTGGTGGGTTTCGGTGCCGCCTGGCACAGGTTCGCCGGAACATGTGCGCTTTGCCGAAGGTCTTGTTCGAGGTCAAGATGATCGAGCCCTTCTCGTAACGCTTGGAGATCACCTGGAAGACGAGGTTCGCTTCGGCCCGTTCCAGCGGCTGGTAGCCCACCTCGTCGACCACGAGAACCGCGGGGCGGAGGTAGCTGGTGAGCTTGCTGATCAGCCGGCCCTGGTCCTCAGCGGCCTTGAGGTGGCGGACCATGTCGTCCAGGCTGGTGAAGTAGATCGAGTAGCCGGCCCGGCAGGCCGCGACGGCCAGGGCGACGGCGATGTGTGTCTTGCCGACCCCGGGTGGCCCGAGCAGGGCGACGTTGGCCTTGTCCTCGACGAAGGACAGGGTGGCCAGGTCCTTGACCTTGCGCGGGTCCAGGTCGGGCTGGAAGGAGAAGTCGTAGTCCTCCAGCGTCTTGTGGTGCGGCAGTTTCGACAGCCGCAGGCCGTTCCGGAAGCGCCGGTCGTCGCGGACGGCAAGTTCCTCGGCCAGCACCAGGTCGAGGAAGTCGAGGTAGCCCATCTTGGCCTCGTCCGCCCGCTGGACGTACTGGTTCAGGGCCTCGGCCAGGTGCGGCAGGCCCAGCTTGGCGGCGGTGGTGCGGATGCGGGTGCTGGTCAGCTCGCTCAACGGGCTTCCTTGGTCGGGGCGGTGAAGGGACGGGTGCCGGTCAGCTCGTCATAGACCGACAGCGGGCGGCGGCCGACCTCGATGTTCGCGGCGGCGGCCCGGTTCAGCAGAGCCTGCAGCGGTCCGGCATCCGCCTTCGGCGGCGGCTGGCTGCGGCGGGGTGAGGGCAGAGCGTCGTCGCCGGTGGTGACGCGGCGGCCGGCGCCAGTGGGAAGGCCGTCCCAGTGCGTCTCCTCCACGATGCGTGCACCTCGGCCAACAGCCCGCGGGTGAACGGCCAGCAGGGTCTGGCCGGTTGGGTCGGGAACAGTGGAATGCAGGCTGACCTGCGATTTCGTGGCCCGGACCTCGACCAGCTGGCGGGGGCGGACCTTGCGGGCGGGCACCGAGTAGAGGTTCGCGTCGAAGGCGACCAGGCAGTCCTTGCCGACATGCCGCAGGTGCCTCTGGGTAACCACGTAGGGGGTCACCGGCAGCGGACGCAGGGCCATGTGATCGCGCACGGCCCGGTGTCCGATGACCTCGCCGTGGGTGCCGTGGACCTTCGCCCGCCGCAGCGGGACCCAGGCAGCGAAGGCTGCGTTCAGCTCCTCGATGGAGGAGAAAGCCCGGCCAGCCAGGACGTGGTCGCGGACGATGTTCACCTGCCGCTCGACCCGGCCCTTGCCCTGGGGCCGGTAGGCGGCCAGCACGTCGATGTCGAAGTCGTAGTGGCCGGCGAAGGCGACCGCTTCCGGGTGCAACGGGACCGCCTCCCCGGGGGCGACATGCCGGCGCACGACCGTCTTGGTGCGGTCATAGACGATACTCATCGGCACCCCGCCGAAGTGCGCGAACGCGGCCCGGTGGCAGTCGAAGAACGTCGCCAGGTCCTGGCTCGTGGTGAAGCAGCAGAACGGGTCGCGCGAGTACGACAGCGTCATGTGGAAGGAGTAGACCTTCGGGATGCCGACATGGGCGAGGATCTTGCCTTCGTCGCCCCAGTCGACCTGGGCCTGAGCACCGGGGACGACCTCGAAGCGCCGGTGCAGGCCCGCCAGCTCGCCCGGGCTGATGCCCAGTTCCTCCGCGATTCGGGGCCGTGCTTCCTGCAGATAGAGCTTCACCCGCTGGTAGTTGATGCTAACCCCGTACTCCTGGACGAGGCGCTCATGGATCACCCTTCCCTTGAGAAGGATCTCGGACCTGAGCATCGCGTCGATCAGCGGCGCGACGTCGTCCACCACCCGCCGAGGCCGCTGATCTGCTGCTTCTCTCTTCGGCGGCGCGAGCGAGGCCGGGTCCTTGAGGTACTTGCTGACCGTCCTGCGGTTCAGCCCGGTCTCCTTCGCGATCTCCCGCAGGCTCATCGCACCGGACTCATACAGCGGCCGGAACCGCCTCAACTCCAGCCAGCGATGTGGATCCAAGACCACCGTCAGCCGCCTCCCTGCCACCCCGAAACGACAGCAGCAGACTTACGGCCAACACCCCGTCACCGCATCAAAAATGGTGCACTTTCATCCGTACGAAGTGGTGCACGTTCGCTTGTACGCCGACAGGCCGTGCCGTCACCACTGCTCAGCGCCCCGTCTGAGCGTGGTCGGGGTGCTGACAACCCCCTGAAGCCCCCGTATGCCTCGCCAGGAGAAGGGTGGAGGGAGCAGGCGCACCGGACGCGTCAGGGGGGAGCCGGTGCTTTTCCCGTCACGTCGACGGGATCCCGCCGCGGCACGCGTGTCAGTGGGAGGGGGTGGGGGACGTCACCGCCTGGGCGTCGGGGCCGGCCCCGAGGATGCGGCGCCCGGCGGGCGGGCGTGCGGGCTTCGGCTCGGTGGTGGCCGGGGCGGCGGGCAGGCGTTCGGCGGCGAGCGGGGCGCGCGGCGCTGGGGCGGTGTCTTGCGCGCGGGAGGCGGCGGTACGGTCGGGTCCGGTGCCCAGCGGGCGGCGGTCTGTCATCGTCCGATCATCGGGGTGCGGCCGGAGTTCTTCTTCACCGGCCCGGCCGTTCGCTCCGGCCCGGACATCACTCGCGCGCGTCCCACCGGGGAACGCATCGCGCAGCTGCTCGCCACCGGCGGTGGCGTCTGTGACCGGCAGGTGCCGGGCAGGGGCGAGGCGGCGGCGTAGGAACCCGGGGTGGCACACACGTTTGAAGATCTTGTGGAGCTGGAGCGGCAGGCCGAGGCGGCGCGCGCCCGGTACGTCCTGCGGGTGCCGGACGGTCTTCTTCGCGGCCATCTCCACGTCGATCCGGCTCTTCCCCTCGGCCGCCGCGTGCTCGGTGACCGCAGCCTGGAAAGGCGGAGCTGCCTGACCGGCAGCGCGCCCTGGTCTGTGTGTGATCAGACCGGGGCGGGGCGGTCTCGCCTCAGCTCGGCGTCGGCAAGACCTGACTCAGGATCCAGTGTCTCGTGTGTCCAAGGTCAAGGGTCAAGGCCCAAGGGTGATCACACGATGTTCTGGCCCGCCGAACCCGCATCAGCAAAATGCCTGCTTCCGGGCTGCTGCAGCAGGATCATCTTCCGGAGAAGGTGGAAACCGGCGCGTCCGTAGAGCTGTCTCTTGATCTTTTTGATGCGGTTCACGGCGCTTTCGGTGCTGCCCGAGCTCCAGTACAGGGTGAGGACGGCGGTCACGGCGTCGAGGTCTCGGCGCAGGCCATGCTCGGCATCGCCCGGCTGCACAGCCTGGCCGTCACTGGATAGCTCACACCCCATACGGGGCAACCTCAGTGGGTCAGCTCGGCGAGTGCGGGTCGATGATGTCGGCCGCGTAGTCCATGCCGTCGAAGAGGTAAGCGTGTGAGGCGATGTTCTCGGCTTCCACGGCCTTGCGCTCTTCGCGGATCCGGCGTGCCAGTTCGCTGTTGTACAGGTCGAGCACCTCCTCGATTGCCCCGCGCTCCCATCCGTGCGCGAGCAGGGCGGAAGTGATCTTCGCGCGGGCCTC
>NZ_JAVRFH010000152.1:0-3544 GCF_031845825.1 Streptomyces lancefieldiae
ATCTATCGGGGTGGGTGGAGGCTGCTCAGGAACGCGTCCCGGCGGGCGATCGCCTCCTCGCGTTCCTGGTGCGCCTGCGTCAGGCCGCTGTCGCCGGCAAGTGCGTCCGCGCAGGCGATCAGCACATCGGTCCCCAGGCGCCACAACAGGCTGTTCGCGCCGAGTACAGCCGCCGTAAGCGGGTCGATCTCGACGCCGACCCACCGGTACTGCGCAGCGTCGCGACCCTGGTCATGCAGCAGCCGGGCCTGCGCGCGCCACATGGCGCCCGAGCCGGCCGCCGCCTCGCCGATGACCGTGCCCGGCGGAAGATCGTCGGCGAAGTACTCGACCATGTGATTGGTAACGACGTCGGGCGTGTGGAAGGCGCCGCGGCGGCTCTTCTCCCCGCGGTTGCTCAGCGCCTGCAGCAGCCGGCCCAGCAGATCGGTCGCCAGATAGCGCTTCGGATCGGCGCCGTACTCGAGGATGCCGCCCTTGAACAGATGGTGGGTCATCTCGGTCACGGCCTGCGCGGTCTGCTGAGGCGGATCGGCGAGCCACCGCCACAGCAGGCCGGCCCGCTCCACGAGATACGGCTGGCTCTGCCACAGGTGGGCCCACATCTGCCGGAGCACGACGATGAGGTCGTCCGGATCCAGAGCGGCGACGTCGTGGGCGAGTTCCGGGCTCTGCGCATCGGCCAGCGGGAGCAAAGCGAGCGCCGCTGTGGTGCCCAGGGGGACCTCCAGCGACGAGGAGGGCCACAGTGCCGTGATCGTGTCGATCAGGCGCCGGGCGTGCTCCTGGGGATCCTCGGGGAGGAACGCCCGTCGGGCGTGCGCGGACGGAAGCCAGGTCAGGTCACGCGGGCGGGTGGTCATCGTGTTCCTGTTCATGCGGCGCGGGCGGAGAAGAGGGTGTCGAGCTGGCGGAAGGCGTCGTGGGTGGCCTTGGCGAAGGCGGCGACGTCGCGGAGTCGGTCTCGGTGGGCCTGCATCTTCCGCTGGTGCGCGAAGGCCTGCTGGCTCAGGTCGCTGTGGGCCAGGGTGTTGCCCACCGCGACGACCGCCTTGGGGCCCAGGTCCCAGACGACGGTGTTCACCGCTGCTCCGGCGGCCGCGATCGGGTCGAGTTCCTGCATGACCCACTCGTGCTTGTGCGGATCCCCGCCGCGTTCGCGCATGGCCTGCACCATGGAGCGGAACATGCCGCCGGTACCCGCAGCCGGCTCGTTGAACGACTGCCCCCGCCCCGGCTCGGCATCGGCGTCTGATGCGCCGTCATAGAGGAGACGGGCCATCATGTCGGCGACCTCCGGAGGCGTGTGGTACTCACCCAGGCCGCGGCGCGAGCTGTGATGCCGCAGATTGGTGATGGTCCACGACATGAGGTCGATGTCCGAGCGGTAGTACGGATCCTTGTCGCCGGTGTACTGGAGTACGCCCGCGCGCAGTGCGGCCCGGGTGACGGCCGCGACGCCGCGCAGGGCCTGCTCGTCGAGGTCCTCCTCCGTCCAGCGGAAGATCGGTGCGGCCACATCCATGAGCTCGGGGCGCAGCATCCACGTGGCGGCGTACACCTCGGCGTAGCCCTTGGCAAGGACGCGAGGAGGCTGGGCGGCAAAGTAGCGGGAGAGCTGAGCGGCATGGAGCGCGCCCGGGGACTTAATGGGGCACAGGGCCAGGACCGCGACCACGCCCGCTGGAATGTCCATACGGCTACTGCCGCAGCTGCGGTACCAGGCGTCGGCGACGGATTCTCCGAAGTCGGAGCCGCGCCGGCGTGTGATGGGGAAGGGCGGACAGTCGGTGGTGCCGGCGTGCCGGGCGCATCCCGGATCGCTGCAGTCGGCGGTGCCGTCGGGTTGCGCGTGGCCTGCTGGGGCGAGAGCCGCCGGTGCGGGCCGCTGGGCGGAGGCGAGGGCTGCGGTGAGGCGGGAGCCCAGGTCGGATGGTGCCATGGGTGAAGCTGACTTTCGTGCGCTGTGCTGATGGATCGTGCGGCCGGCGCTGCGTTTCAGCGCGGGTCGGCGGGAAGCCGGGTGGCGGGTGCGACCTTCGGCCATACGACGGTGTCGGGTTCCACGTGGGCGCGCTGGCTGCTGAACCGGCGCCGGGCTGCGAGTTCGGCGTCGTCCGCGCGGGCAGCCGTGGTCTCGTACGACGAAAGGCCGCTGGCATACAGCACGTTGTAGAGCGCGTCGTAGGCCGCGGCGTCCTCGTGCGGAGTGCGGTAGACGGCGAGCACGGCCATGCGATGGCCGTGGTCGGCGAAGGCGACCGTCCACGCGTCTGGGGCCGCCGGCGGGTATCCGCCGGCCTGCGCCCCGTCGAGGGCCCGGGCGAACTCCGCCGGGTCGGTGGTGGTGTGCTCTCGCCAGGGCAGGAAGCCGTGGCCCAGGGCGTAGCGGCCTTCGGCGTCGGGCCGGCAGCGTTCGAGGACCTTCGGAGGATCGCCGAGGCCGAGGATCTCGATGGCTTCGCCGGTGAACCGGAGGTTGAGGGCGATCGAGGCGTCCGACCGGAGTTCGGCTGCGATCCGGCCCGTCACCTCGCTGGTGAAGCGGGGCTGGATCATGCCGTCGTGCCGGTGGCCGAGGACTTCGGCCGGATACGGCCCGCAGTCCTTGAGGGTGACGGAGGAGGGGAACCATTCGGCCGGTCGGCCGGGAGGCTGGGTGTGCATGCTGCTGTGTTTCTGCGTCGGAGAAGCGCGCCGGGGGCGCGACTGGCGAGGCGGCGTTCAGATCCGGCAGCTCCAGAGGCGCCGTGGGTACGCGGCCAAGGATCTAGACATTACATCTCTAATTCCAATTGTGCAATCTAGAGAGTGGTGCCGATCCACAGGAACCGGAACGCCGCCTTGAACTGCTCGTGACGGATCAGCGCGTCGGGCATGGCGCGCAGCAACCGGGCCCGGAACTCCGGCCCATGGGATCGACCCCGCGGGCGCGTCCCGTGGACCAGCTCGTGCACCAGGACGTACTCCAGCAGCGCCGGCGGGAGCTGGAAAACCGCCCAGTGCAGAGTCAGCCGGTGAGCGCGCTCCTGGTAGATGGCCCCGTTGCAGCGGCCGAGGTCGCGCACCGCCAACTGCGGGAGCCGGCGCCGGGTCCGCATGCGCGACCAGTGCGCCGGCGCCTCGCCCTCCAGCCAGGCCCGGCCCGCCCGCGCGTACCAGTCGATGACTGGCTGCGCGCCGTGCCTCTCCAGGTCACCGCGGTAGACGACGAGCAGTCCCGTTCCGTCCTCCTGCTGCCGCATGCGGACCGCAACGGGAGTGTCGACCAGGTGCAGTCGGATGGTGCGGCCGAGCCAGAGCAGCTCACAGCCGTCCACCAGGCGCCTGTTCGGGTGCTGGGGCGCCCTCTTGGCCATCTGCCGGGCGTGGGCCTCCAGGCGCGGGGCGTTCTGGCGGACGAACTGCGTGATCTCGGCGGCCGTCGCCGTCGGCAGGCTGCGCACGACACGGCGCCCGTCCGGTCGCGTCGTCACTGCATGCGTGGTACGCCGATGTGACACCACGACGTCGAAGGTGCCGGAGGCGAGGATTCCGTCGGCTT
>NZ_JAVRFH010000153.1:0-3504 GCF_031845825.1 Streptomyces lancefieldiae
TCGGGGCCCCGGACATCGGAACGGGTCTTCCGCGTCACCGCCCGCGTGGCATCCGACGTCTCACCGAGCGGGTCCGCTGGCTGATCACCGGGGTGGTCGGATCACCGGTGTCAACGGAGCTCGAGCACGGCTGCGCGCACGAGACCGACCGCCTCACCATCAAGCTGACTCTCGAACAGGCGCGCCGTCTGACACAGCACAGCACCTCCTGCTCGCGGAGGTCGCCAACCCCTCCGCACGGCTCCAACGACTGCTCGGAAGAACCGTGGGCGCCGGCGCCTCGGTAACCACGCCCGGCGGCGGACCCGGCCCCGACCGCTACACGATCACCCTGGGCCCCGAGCAGGCGCGCCGCCTAACGCACCACCTGGACCCCGACCTCGACGTCGCCCCCGCCGTCGTCTGACCGCACACTGATCTGGACACCCCAAACGATGACCACCACCCTGTTTCCCACCACGCCCCTCACCAAGGCTGAGCGGGATGTCGCCGCCCTGGTGGCGACCGGCCTGGGCCCGCACACGATCGCCGCCCGACGGCGCCTAGCCCCGTCGACGGTCAAGAAGCGCCTCCACACGCTGCGCTCGAAGCTCCACTGCCCCGGCGCGCCCCATCATGTCCTGGTTCACGCCGTCCTTTCCGCCGGGCAGGCGCTGACGCCCCCGGCTCCCCGGCCTGCTCCCGACGTCAGCCCCGACCAGGCAAGGCTGTGGCGCGCGCTGGCCGTCCACCGGCTTGCTCCCGACATCGGGCAGGCCGCCGGTATCGCTCCCTCCGCGGTGAAGAAGCGCACGGCGCAACTCCTCACCGCGGTTGGCGCCCGCGATCTCACGCATCTCGTCATCCTGGGTCACGCCTGGGGCCAGCTCACCGCGGAGAACCCCGCTCCGGTGCACGCTTCGGGAGGCGACCGGTGAGCAAGACGAGAAGAGCAGCCAGCGCCCGGCCGTGTGCCCCCCTGAGCACAGAGCTGAGGGAGATGGTCGTTCCACCTACAGTGCCCCTCTCCCTATTCACTCCTACCGAGTGGCGTGTCGTCGAGTGCCTCATGCGTGGGCTGACGCCCGGAGAGATTGCCGCCGAGCTCAAACGGTCGATCATCACGACGCGCCGGCACCTCCGCTTCCTGCGGTACAAAACCCACTCCCCCACGCGCTGTCCCCTCCCGGTTCTCGTGCACCGCCTGCTCACCTCCCACGGGGCCACAGCACCGGCCACCGACCTTCCAGTGCCGGACTTGGACCCGAGTGAGGTGAGGCTGCTGCGTGCCCTCGCCGAGGAGAGCACGCCTGTCGGCCGTGTGACCGCCACCGGCCTTTCCCCCTCCGCCGCCGCTTCGGCACTCCACGCCCTGCTCGCCAAGACCGGAGCGGCCAACGCCACCCAGCTGGTGGTCCTCGCTCACAGCTGGAAACTGCTACCCACCAAGCAGGACCACAGGGGCCGGAACGGAGCGAGCCGGTGAGCATGCACCCGACTCCCACGACCCGCCACCAGCGACCAGCCGCGGCATCGCTCACCCCGGCGGTCCCGACAGCGCTGGACGCTCTCGACGCGGCCCGCGCCCTGGCCTAACTAACACGCGCACACGCCCTGTCCGGCGAACTCGACGCCGCCGAGCGTGAAGGAAGGCAGGTTGTCATCGAGTGCAGGGCGGTACGCTCTCCGCGCTGGACGGCCCGCAGTCTCGAACTCCTCGGTCGCACCCTCCAGGAGGCCGGTCACAGCGATCAGGCACGCGCTGCGTTCGAGCAGTCGCTCCAGATCTACACGGACCTCAACCCGCACGACGCCGACCGCGTACGCCGACAGCTTCCGTCCGCCTCATAACCCACAACAGCTAGCTTCTCGGCCCCGTCCCGGGCGGGCCGGATCCTCACCGTCACCCCGCACCACCCGCCGAATCACGGAGGTACCTACACATGACCCAGCGGAGCGCTCCCGTCATCACCCCGCTGACCGCCACCGAGCGGAGGGTCCTCGAAGAGATCTCCCTCGGTCATGCGCCGGCGGTCGGCTCCTCGAACCTGAAGATGGCGCGAGGCACCTTCAACCGCCACTCCACCCAGATCGGCCACAAGCTGCAGGCCAGGAAGCCCCCGCTCAAAGTGCAGATGGGCTTCGTCTCCGGCGAACTGCACCTCCCTGAACCCTTGTCGGCGCCCGCGCCGTTCGACGAGCAGGAACGGCTGCTGTGGCAGGCCCACGCTCTACACCACACGGCCGCCGCCATCGCCAAGCACGCCCGGATCGACCAGTTCGACCTCGCTGGCGCCACCGCTCGCCTCATGGCTAAGGCAGGAGCGGACAACGAGGCACACCTGATCCGCCTCGGTCACGCCTACGGAGTCCTCACCACCACCGATGTACCCACGCCGTCACCGACCTGACTCGGCATCCCGATCCGCGAGAGCGCGAGTGGCGGCGCCGAGGAGAAGTCGAAGTCCTTCACCGGTCTGCGGTGCGTTGGTGCGCGGAGCTCGGCTGGCGAGGGAGTCGGCGACCGTGAACGCGGCGGCGGCCGGCACGTGGCGGTAGCGGGTAACGGCCAGAATGCCGGCCGCTTCCATGTCGGCGACGACGGCGTCCTCCGCCGTGTACTGCCGCACTTCAGCGGCGCTCTCCCGGTACAGCGCGTCGGTGGTCCAGGCGCGCCCCCGGCGGGCGGCCGCGCCGAGGGTGGCGGCCGCGGCCGCCAGGCGGTCGGTCAGGTCGGGATCGGGGGCGACGTAGCGGCCGGGGGGCAGGTAGTGGTGGGAGAGGCCTTCGCCTCGCAGGGCGTCCTGGCAGATCACCAGGTCGCCGGGCTGAAGGATGTCGGTGAGAGTGGCGGCGGTGCCGATCGTGATGACGGCGCGGGCGCCGAGGGCGATGAGCTGTTCGACGATGAGGCCGGCGGCCGGGGCGCCGCGCCCGAAGCCGGAGCGGAGGACGACGCCGTCGGCCGTGCGGTGGAGATCGGCCGACACCCAGCGTTCCAGCGGCCGGGTGCCGGTGCGGCGGGCGGCGTGCTCGGCCAGCGAGGACTGGTAGAGCAGGATCGCTCCCGGACTGCGGGCGAGGCCGGCGTCCGGGTGGCGGGCGCGGATGTAGGCGGCGTGTTCGGCCGGGTCGGTGAGGGAGGGCAGGAGGTGTTTGTCCGCGGGCAGCGGGGCCCCGGGCGCGGGGATGCTCATCGGGTGGTCGTGCGCTGTTCGATCGCGCGCAGCAGGCGCTGTTCGTCTGCGGGGTCGACTTCGTTGACGGTGTGCCACGGCAGGACGGGGTCGTCGATGAGGCGCAGGTGGCGCTGGAAGTCGAGGCCGTGGTCATCCAGTGCCTTCAGCAGGACGTCGCGGTCCAGGCAGGTGAGATCGGCGCCGCTGTCGTAGAGGTCCTCCAGGACGCGGCCGACGCGCCGGTCGCCGCGCAGGCAGACGGCCTCCAGGTAGAGGCGGTTGGTCTCGCCGTACTGGACGCGGTAGTGCTCGGCGAAGGTCTCCTCGCCGACGAGGTCGCGCAGCC
>NZ_JAVRFH010000154.1:0-3489 GCF_031845825.1 Streptomyces lancefieldiae
GGGTTGCGCGGGCCGATCCGGTTGAAGACGAGCAGCAGCGGGGGGTGCGGCTGGTCGCTGTGGCGGCCGTCGGGCACCCACCAGCGGGTGCGCCACATCGGCCGCTCCTTGCCGTCGACGTCCTTCACCTTGCGCTGGTAGAACCGCATGTACTTGTCGATCTTCGCGGCGAGGACCTGAGCGGACTCGAAGCAGTTGTCGATCTCCACGAACAGCAGCGGCACCCCGTCCTCGGGGGCGGTGATGACGATGTCCGCCTGGGCGCCGCCCTTACCCGGGTTGGACCAGGTGCCCGTCGCGGGCAGCGCCACCTCGGTCGCGTAGGAGGCGATGGTGCCCAGCCCGGCGGGAGCGTCGACTGCCGTCTGCGCGGCGGCGCGGACGTCGGCCGGCTCGCCTGTGAGCTGGGACAGGTTCGGCTTCGGGCGCAGCAGGGCGAGCACGGCTTCGTTGACCGTCATCGGGTGCAAGGCGCCGGTGCGGCCGGCGCCGCGGGCCGGGTTGCCCATCTCCCCCACCGGCCGCCCCAGCTCGCGCGGGGCGGCCTTCAGGCCCATGGGTGTCAGGTTGCGCAGCCTGTCTCCGCCCGGGAGCTGCCCGCCGTTCTCCGGCAACCGGACAGGCGCGTGCCGAGCGAGCGGTGGTGCGCGCCTGGCGCGTGTTGCTGGGCCGTCGGCCTGCTTCCTTCCTGCGGGTGGATTGGCCCGGCGTTGCTGGCTGTGCGGTGCACGGGTCTGCCTCACTTACTTACTGGAGGCGGACGTTCCGTCTCCATATGGATGGAGGTGATCAGCGTGCAGGAGACGCTGCAGGGCTTTGAGACCACGGATGTGTACGAGCCGCCGCTGCTGGCGGAGGTCGGGCAGTACGCCGAGCTGACCCAGGGCGAGTTCGGGGACTGGCCCGACTACCCGGTTGGCCTCTGGATCTGACGATCCAGGCGGGTGCCGGCCCGGGCTGCGAGGCCCGGGCCGGCGCCCGGTGCCACGTCGTCCGCACTCACTTGTCCCCCAATCTGGAGATGTCGATGGCCGCCACGCCGGCCTGCTGGTTCGTTGTCCTTCCCGACCGGGATCTGGCACCCGGTCTCCTCGACTGTCTGCGGGGCCTCGCCGGCCGGGCCGTGCTGCGCATCGTGCCGCACGCTTCCGGCCGTCCGTGGCTGGCCGGCTGCTGGCTGGACGAGGAGCTGACTGCCTGCGCCGTCGGTGACGTGCGCCTGGCGGTCGCCGGGACCTGTTCCCTTCAGCCCGCCGAACTGGCCGCACGAGCCCGGCAGATCAGCGAGAGCGCGCACATCGAGCCGGTGCTGCGCGATGCCCACGGCTGCTTCCATGTCCTCGCGTCCGTCGCGGGACACGCGTACGTGCGGGGCAGCTTCTCCGGGCAGCGCAGGGTGTACCGGGCCGAGGCCGGCGGCGGCACGGTCTGCGCCAGCCAGGCCCGTGTCCTCGCCCGGCTTACCGCTGCGGAACTGGACACCACGCAGTTGGCGCTGCGGCTCACCGGCGACACCATCCCGCACCCGCTCGGCTGGGATGCGCTGTGGCGTGGCGTGCACGCCGTGCTGCCCGGCACAGCGATGGAGCTGGCGTCCGGCGGAGAGGTGCGCTCCCGGCGCTGGTGGCGACCGCCGGCGGCCGACCTCCCGCTGGGCGAGGCCGCGGCCGGGCTGCGCAAGGCGCTGGAGCGGGCGGTCGCGTTGCGGGTCCGACCCGGCGAGGTGGTGGGCGCGGACCTGTCCGGCGGCATGGACTCGACCTCGCTGTGCTTCCTGGCCGCGCAGGCAGGCGCCCGGCTGGTCGCCGTCACCCTGGACGCGGGCGCACCCACCAACGAAGACCGTCTCTTCGCCACTCGGGCGGCCGGGCAGCTTCCGAGTGTCGAGCATCTGGTGTTCGCGTCGGCCGATGTGCCCGCCCAGTTCAGCGGGCTGGACGAATGCGTGGATCTGGGCGACGAGCCGTCCGCGATCGTGCGTACGCGGGTGGAGCAGCAATATCTGGCCGAGCAGATGCGGGCGCGCGGGGCCCGGCTGCGGTTGTCCGGTTTCGGCGGGGATCAGGTCGTCCAGTCGCCGCCTTCGTATGTGCACGGTCTGCTGCGGCGCTCACCTGCGGCCGGCCTGCGTCATGCGGCCGGGTGGCGTGCGCGGCACCGCCGGCCTCTCGGGGCGGTCACGAGGGCGCTGCTCGACGGGGGCTCGTACGCGGCCTGGCTCACCGAGGCCGCCTCACTGCTGCGCGCGCCGGTGTCCGGAGACGACCTGCGCTGGGGGCTGCGTCCCTCTCTTCCGTCCTGGGCGAGCGAGCAGGCCGTTCAGTTGTGCCGTGAGCGGCTGCTCGGCGCGGCCCGGGACGCGGCCGAGCCGCTGCATCCGGAACGCGGCCGGCATGCCTGGCTGGCCTCCGCGCAGCGTGGGGGCCGGCTCGCCGGCCCTCTGGCCCACTGCGGGCAGCTTGACAGGCTGCCGTATCACAGCCCGTTCTGCGACGACGCCGTCATCGCAGCCGCGCTCGCTGCCCGCCCGCATGAGGCCGCCGGCCCCTGGTCCTACAAGCCTCTCCTCGCCGCCGCCATGCACGGCCTGGTGCCGGAGGCCGTCCTGCGCCGCACCACCAAGGACCACTTCGGATACGAATGGCACAACGGCCTGCGCCGCAACCGGCACACGCTGGCAGCCTGGGCCGAGGACTCCCGCCTGGTGGCCGCCGGCCTGGCCGACGAGGACGCCCTGCGCCGCGCCCTGCTCTCACCCCAGCTGCTGCTCGGCGGGACCGCGGAATTCGAGACCACGCTGTCAGTGGAGGCGTGGCTGCGCAGCCTGGAGCACCCCCACACCCCGGACGGCATGAGGGAGATGAACAGTGCACCGACTACGCGCTGATGTCACCGCCTGCGCCACAGGCGACAGCATGGTCCTGCTCGACGAACGCGCCGGGCGCTACTGGCAGCTGAACGGCACCGGAGCCCTCGTGGTGAAGGTCCTGCTGGAGGGCGCCACGCCCGAGCAGGCCGCCGAACGGCTCGCCGCCACCCGCCCGGTCACCCCCGAGCGCGCCACCGCCGACGTCACGGCACTGGTCGCACACCTCGTCAAGGAGAAGCTGGTGACCGACTCATGAGCCAGATCCTGGACACCGACGGCACCCGCCCCGGACTCGGCACCCGGCTCACCGCCCACACCGCCGTCACCGCCGCCCGGCTCCTCGCCCGCCTGCCACCGCGCCGGCTCCGTACCGTACTGGGCCTGGCCCGGCGCGGAGCCAGGCCCGCCCGCTACGACGAGGCGCTGCGCGCCCGGCAGGACGTGACCGCGGTCAGCACCCTGTGCGCGGGCCGCTACTGCCTCCCACGCTCCCTGGCCACCGCCCTGCTGTGCCGGATGCGCGGCCACTGGCCCACCTGGTGCAGCGGAGTACGCACCACACCCTTCGGAGCCCACGCCTGGGTCGAAGCCGACGGCCGACCCGTCGGCGAACCAACCGA
>NZ_JAVRFH010000155.1:0-3410 GCF_031845825.1 Streptomyces lancefieldiae
CGGGCCCCCCGCGGCCCCGGGACGGGCTGCCCGTCTCCAGGGGGCGGCCCGCTGGATCGGCCGGGAGCAGCAGGCGGTCCCCCGGCTGACGCCGTGGCCGCAGAAGCTGACCACCCTCCAGGGGTTCACCCTCGCCGTACTCGGCTGGCTGGTACTCGTGATCGCCGCGATCCCGTGGACGGTCGCCATGAAAGCCCGGGTGCTCACCGACCACCCCAAGCCGATACTGCTCGGCGCTGTCGCCCTGGCTGGGCTCGGCGCCTACAGCATTCACCGGGCCGGGCCACGTCTGATGCGGCAGCCCGGCCGGACGATCGCGTTGACGGGTGCTGCCGCAGGGGTGGCGGCCTACCTGGTGATGCAGGTGCAAGGGCCGGTCGCGGGCTACTTCTTCGCGCACCCTTGTGTGTAGGCGGTCAGTGACCAGTGTGCGAGCGGTACGTCGGGTGGGGTGGACTATCCGGTGCTTTGAGCATCACTACAGCGGTTGTCGGTCGGATTAATCTTCAGCACCGCCGACCCGCCCCCGGCTTCAGGGCGGGATTGACTGGCAGGGAAGAAGGGTGTCGGTGGCGGCATGTCAGCGGCGCTGGGGGGTGTCTCGGGTCGCCCGGGTCCAGGTGATCAGCTTGCCCGTCAAGTCGAGCAGGAGTTCCTGCCTGCTTCGGGGCAAAAAGATCCAGCAACTCCATGCGGGCGCCAGCAGAATCGTGACGATGATGAGGGGGACGATCCGCAGCGCCTCGAGCACATGCCGCGGGTGGACCGGTTCAAGTAGCCAAGTGGTCATGGGAGGTACCTCCGGTCGATGGCCGGCGGCCGGATGCCGCCAGCGCATGACCTCGAGAAAGCACCGTCCTGGGGGTTTCCTGCGATCTCGAGCAGGCAGCAACCCGCGCGTGAGCGCAGGTCAATGACGGTGTCACGAGTTTTCCCGCTGGTTTGAAGTCAGAACTCCCGGAGGTGCGATGTCCCAGCACGAAGAAGCGATCAACCTCTTCAGGAAGGAGCTGGACCAACTGCTCAGAGCGTCGAAGGCCACGCTAGGCGAGTTGTCGCGCCTGGCATCTAGTGGGGGGCATCCGGTATCGACCACGACCATCAGCGCGTGGCGGCACGGTGTCCAAGTCCCCAACAAGGACGCCCACCGCGTCTTCCTCGCGATCGTTGAAGCCGCAGGCCGCAAGATCGCACCAGGCAGCGCTTACACCCCACGCCCGATGGCCTGGTGGGACAAGCTGGTGACCCGACTCAGGGAGGAACGCAGCAAGAACAAGGGAGGGCGTCCCCGCAGCACCGCAAAGGCCGGTGCGACGGGTGTTGTCGTACTTCCGCCGCGGCCCGAGAGGTTCACCGGCCGCAGCGACCAGCTCGCCGAGGTCATGCGGCACCTTGAACCCGCCGTCGATGCCGACGCCGAGGTCGCGGCGGTCTCGACCGTCGTCGGCATGGCCAGCGTGGGGAAGACGGCACTTGCCTTGGAAGCCGCTCACCAAGCCGTTGCCCGTGGCTGGTTCCCCGGCGGAGCCCTGTTCGCCGACCTCGGCGGGCACACCCCGAACCACCACACCGACATCAGCACGGTCGTCGTCGACTTCCTGCAAGCCCTTGGAGTCAAGGACAAGGACATGCCAGTCGGCCAGGACGGCAGAATCCGCCTGTGGCGCACGCTTCTCCACGACCGGGCCACGGCACACCAACCCGTCTTGATCGTCCTCGACAACGCCCTCGATGCCGGTCCCGTTAAACATCTACGCCCCGACCCGCCGCACCGGATGCTGGTCACCTCGCGCTACACATTGTCTGCGCTGTCCGCTCCGCGTCTTGCGCTGAAGCCGTTCACCCAGCAGGAGGCGGTGACCCTGCTCGACACCGAGTTACGGGTTTCTCACCCCGCCGATACCCGCGTGGAGATACAGGAAGAGTCGGCGGCCGAGCTGGCTGGCCTGTGCGGATATCTTCCGCTGGCGCTGCACATCATCATCGCGCTGCTTCGGGATGACCCCGACCGTTCCTTGGCCGAGCAAGCAGCCGCGCTTAAGGACGCCCGCAACCGCCTAGATCTACTCGAGTACAGCGACAACACCGACGAGCACGGCCGTCCGTTGGCCGTCCGGGCCGCGTTCGAACTGTCCTACCAGCGGCTGAAGGACGACGAGGCCCGGACCTTCCGCCTCCTGTCCTGCGCCCCGGGCGCTGACATCTCCATGACGAGCGCTCACGTCCTGCTGGGGACAGAAGGAGCTCAACGGACACTCGCTGTCCTATTGCGCGCTCACCTCGTGGAGAAACGCCCGAAGAACCGCTGGGCGATGCACGACCTGGTTCGCCTCTACTCCGGCGAGCTCGGTGCGCAGCACGCCGACGACGACCACCGGGAAGCGTCCCTGGACCGCCTGCTGTCCTACTACACAATCATGGCCGAGGGGGCCGTTCCCCCTGACCACGACCCCTTCGTGCTGGTCCGCCCATTTGCCGACGCAGCGGCCGCTACCAAGTGGCTCGACGAAGAGGAAGAAGTACTTCTCGCCAGCGCGCTGTCCCCCGAGGCACGAAACCGCCAGCACCCAGCCAGGTTCGCGATCGCACTCGCGTTGTCCCCTTACCTGAGCGACCGCCGCAAGTACCAGGAACTCCTTGTCCTGTCCCAGACTGCTTTGGATGTCCTCACCAAGGAACTCCACATCGCGGCCCGGACCATGAACCCCCGCAAAAGGGTGGAGATCGCCCATATTGCTTCTATTCTGGTCAACCTCTCCATAGCTCAAGGGGCGCTGGGGCAGTACGACCATGCGCTGGCATCAGTGGGTAAAGCAATACAGCTGACCACGAGATCCGTGAGCACGGCCGCGGTCGACCAGGAAGGCCGCCGGTACACCACCATGCTGTACAACCTCGCTGGCCTCCTGATCGAGGCCGGGCGCAGCGAGGAGGCAAAGGAAGTCACCAACGTTGCGATCAACACCGCTTGGCTTCTCAAGGACATGCGCAGCGCGGCATTCAGCGGGCGAATGGCGGGCCTGGCCCACCGTGACCTCGGCGAACTCGACGACGCCCGGGAGTACCTGCAGGTGGCTCGCGCTGCCTTCCAGACCCTCGGCGAAGTCCGCGCCGAGGCACACACGGTCTCTGACCTTGGAGTCGTGTACCGGCTGGCGGAAATGTTCGAGGAGGCACTCGCCGCTTTCATGGAATGCGATGAGCTTGCCCGCGCAGTGGGGAGCCGCTTCCTCGAAGCCGAGAACTTGATCAACATTGGTCTCAGTCATCGCGACCTCGGCAACCTCCAGAAGGCGACTGAAGCTTTCGACCGGGCTATCGCCATCGCGCAGGAAGTCGGCTCAGCCGACATCGAAGAGACCGCCCTGCTCGGACGCATCACAGTCACCGGCTCTTGACCGCGTCCCTTA
>NZ_JAVRFH010000156.1:0-3398 GCF_031845825.1 Streptomyces lancefieldiae
CCGCGTACGCACGCGCGCCCGGTTCGCCGGACGCGTCGTCACCGCCGGCAGAAGCGTCGATCGCCTGCTCGAACAGACGGATCCGAACATCCACCACGGCGAGGCCATGACCTGCGTGTGGCAGCGGGAGACGGCCGCCTGCCGCAAGGCACGCCTTGAAGCCGGACTGCTCGCTGAAGACGGCCCCAACGAGGCGGAGTGCTGGTCGAGTTGCAGCAATCTCGTCTACACGGACCGGAACATCGACGTACAGAGGCGTCTACAGCAGCAGTGGGAGAAGGTGGCAGCCGACCAGCTCAGCCCACGTCCCCGGCGCGACCGAGCAGCCGCGCTCGCTGAGCGCAGCCGAACGATCATCGAAGCCCATCAAGCGCGACCCATTCCGACAACATCAACGACGAAGGAGCGGTGATGGGACGCCGACCACGCGACCAGGAAGCCGACCGAGCCGCGATCCAAGCCGCAGCCGAACGGCTCCTCGCCGGGACCCCGTTGCGCTCGCGGTCCGGACGACTGACCGCATCGGAGCTGATCACCGAGTGCGACCTGCGGCGCGACATCGTGTACCGGCACACCGATCTGGTCCAGGACTTTCAAGCTCGCGCGAAGGCCCAGGACTCGACCCCGACCGCGATGCAGGAACTCGCTGACGAGAACCGGACACTCAAGGCCGAGGCCGACGACTTGAGGGACGAGCTCCGCCAGGAGCGGGCGCGAACCAAGACCATGCGGATGATCATCGCGGAGCTCTCTCTCGAACTGGAACAAGTCAAGGCCGAACTCGAGGGCGCCTCGGGCATCGCCCGGCTGCCGGACCGGCGATGACCCCGAGACCTACGCGGTGTCGCTCCCGTCGTTGTGAAGGGCAGCACACTCGCTGCGGTGCTGCACTTTTGCGCCAACATTCAGGACTTTCCCTACCGTCCGAACCGCGCCTACAACGAACTCGACAAGGCGATCAGGCGCCGGGTGGGGACGGCGATCGCAAGCTCTGCAGAACGTCGTGCCCTCAGCGGACGACTCCGGTCCGACGGCGGTGGTCTACCTGGACGGCAAGATCACCGCCAAGGACGCTACGGCGTAGATCCGCCGTCCATCGTCCGCGTAGCGCCCACGTCAGGCGACATGGCGTTGACCGCGCTGTTTGGGTTCACAGGGACGCCGGACGGGGGCCAGACGAAGGGGCCGCGGTCCGTGGCCGGGTGCGGCAGTCATCGCACAGGCAGCGCATCCACGTGAAGGCGCCGTCTCCGCGGAAGCGGATGCGGCCCCGGGCTCCGCAGTCCTCACAAGTGTGTTCGGAGGCGATCACGATGGCGGCGTCGGTGAGCGCGGTGGTCCGGTCGGCGAACTCGCCGTCGAACTCGCCATCCACGAAGTGGCCGGCGACGGTGACGTGCAGTCCGCCGAGTTTCGTGGTGAACTCCTCGATCCGGTAACGGTAAGCGGGGTCGAGCGCGCTCTGGTCGCGGTGGAGCTGATCGAGCAGTGCGGCTCAGCCCCGGCCCGACGGTGGAGACCCAGGCGGGAATCTGCCGCTCGGCGGTGGGGGCGTGTTCCGTCGTCAAAATCCACCTGCTTGCCACCTGCGATTACGCCCGCGGCCTGGTCCTGGCGCAGCTCGACGTGGGCGAGGAGACGAACGAGATCGCCTGTTCCCGGTCGCTGATGGAGACCACCGCCGACTTGGCGCGCGGGTCGTGAACAGCGACGCGATGCACCCTGGCATGAGTACGCCAACTGCCTGCTCAGCCGTGGCTATTCCGGTTGACCCCATTGTGTGCAGGTAGTGACCGCACAACTGGCGTATCCATGCCCTCGCGTCGGGCTTTCCGTCGAAACCGGTAACTGTTCCAACCTTCGTTGAGAAGGACCTGTCGTTTCCATGCCCTCGCGTCGGGCTTTCCGTTGGAACGTGGATCGTCCGAACAGGAGCTAATCCTCCTACGATTCCATGCCCTCGTGTCGGGATTTCCGTTGGAAACCTTCCCCTAATCGGGTGCTCCTGACCTGCCGCGATGATGCCCGTTGCGCAGGATGGGATGCCAGCGGTTCGAGAGGGGTGTGGCGTGGATCACTTGTGGGCCCCGTAGGGGTGCTGAGCTGCGGCAACGCCTCGCGCGGGAATACGGGGGTCGGAGTATCTCGCGGGTAAGAGCGGTGACGGTCCTTTCGGCGCGGTCGCTGCTGCGGCACGCGCCGCGTGCTCCGAGAGCCTCGGAGCGGCTTGCAACCGTACTCGTGCGTGGGGTAGTTGTGTGATCTGACGATGCGTCGTGTGTGAGTGGTGGGGGAGTCGTCCACATGGCCGAGGCTGCGTCCGTGCACTTGGTAGTGCTGGAAGCGTGGAACATCACGCGCTTCCTCTCCGTGACCAATAAGCGCCGGGAGATCGCGGGTGCCTCCGAGCTGATCACGTACCTCGACTGCCGCTGGGTGGGGGAGGCTCTCGGGCGTCTTCACCCCGGTTTCATCCCGGAGTGGCGGATCGAGACGCACCCGGTCGAGTTGCTGGAGACCGGCGCCGGCGCCGCCAAGATCCTGGTGTGGGGCGCGGAGCAGGCTCGCGCTCTGGTGACCGATGTGACGTTGGCGGCGCTTCGGCAGGCACCAGGGCTGGAGGTGACCGGGGTGGTCGGGGAGCCTTTCGACTGGGGCACGCCTGGTGCGCTGCACGAGGCGTTGCGTGAGGCCCAGCGTGCGCTGGAGCCGGTCCGTACCTCCCTGCCTGGTCCGGATGCCCGGTTCCTGCGGCTGCCGATGGTCGACGAGTGCGCTTCCACCGGTCTGCCCGCCGCGACCCTCAGCCGTCTGCATCCTGGTGAGCGGGAGCCACGTTCGGCGGAGAGCCTCGCCAAGTGGCGGGCATACGGCAAGGAGGGCGAGGACGACGGGCTGGGTCGGCTCGCGGCGTTGGCGGGTACCGAGCCGCGGGCGCTCAAGCGCGTCGTACGGCATCTGGCGGAGAAGGCGGAGTGGGTCGGGGTCGTCTACGCCGACGGCAACGGCCTGGGCGATGTGTTCGGCCGCTTGGACGCCTGCGTCACCGATCCCGGTAACCGCTGCTACGCCGACACCCTCCGTTCGTTCTCAGCAGCCGTGCAGGATGCTGCGCGGGCGGCGTTCGCGGAGGCGGTGGACGGCCTGCGGGAGCAGGGCGCGGGCCTGGGGCAGGGGGCCGAGGGGCCGGTCCCGGTGCTGCCGTTGATCTTGGGCGGTGACGACCTGGTGGTGGTCTGCGAGGGCTCGTGGGCGCTGCCGTTCACCACCGCGTACCTACGCGCGTTCGAACGGCACACGGCCGGTTCCCCGCAGATCGCCGGCGCGCTGGCACGCAGGGGAAAAGGCCCGGGGCTGTCAGCCTGTGCGGGGGTGGCGATCGTCAAGGCGCACTTCCC
>NZ_JAVRFH010000157.1:0-3398 GCF_031845825.1 Streptomyces lancefieldiae
TCAGCCGGAAGAGTGCGGCGCGCGGGTCTGCGGTCCCGTGAGGGAGATGAGGCGTCTCACGCCCGCTGCAAAGACAATGCTACCGCAGTAATTCCAATTAAGCAACGAACGGGGCTGCGTTGTCCCGTTCCCGGGAGCGCGGCCCCGCCCGGCGTCAGGCGGACAGAGAAGCGAAGGCGGCTTCGGCCTCTCGGGCGGCGGTGAGGCGTGCCTCTGCGGCCGCCTCGTGCCGACGGAGTTCGGCGACTGCCTGCGCAGGAGCCTGGCGCAGCTGGTCCACCCGGTTCTTCCCGGCGACCAGGCGCAGCACGTCCACGTCGTTGCGGTCGCGGTAAGCGACCGCGAGCGCCCGGATGACGCTGCTGATCCACGCGGCCGTGTGGGCGGGCAGCGGACGGTCGGGGCGGTCGGCCCGCCGGACACCCGGAATCGACTCGGGCAGCGCCAGCGTGAACGCCCCGGCGTCGGTGCAGTTCCACGAGCCTCGCAGCCGGATGCCGTTGACCACCGGCTCGCCCTCCCGGCCCGTTCCGTCGGGGAGCAGACCGGCTCCGAGCTGGACGCTCACCCCGCCGGGGAGAGGGTCGCGGCTGAGGCGCACCGGGCCGACCGTGAAGTCTCCGCGCACCCGTGCGCCCCCTGTCACGCTGTAGGTGATCGTCCCGTCGCAAGGGTTGAGCCGGGGGCGGGCCGAGAGGATGCCGGTGCTGCCGCTGATGGGGTCGAGGTAGTCGATGTGGAGGAGCGGCGGCAGAACCGGCAGCGCCGGGGTGTCGGCCTGAGCGACCGCCTCCAGCTCCTGGAGGACGGACCAGTGCTGCCTGATCTGGGCGCGGATGCTGTCCAGCTCCCGCTCCATCGCCTCCCGTGCCGCCTGGCGCGGGGTGTCGGGCTGCTGCTGGGCATGGCGCGCGGCGGCCCTGACAAGCCCGAGTCGGTTGGGCCGGGTGGCCCAGTGCGCGACCACGGCGCGCACGACTTCGGCCAGCGACCGCGCTGTGCTGCGCGGAACGGGTCGCAGTGTCCCGTCCGACCTGACCCACTGGCCGCGCGCGTCCAGCCGGGACGCATCCGGCAGCGCATCGACCGCGAGCGGCCCGCACTCGCCACGCACGCGGGTCCGGCGGATGCGGGGTTCGTCCACCCGCTCGCGCTGCGGCGTCTCGGGATGATCGCCGTAGATGACCCGAACGAGACAGGTGTCGCTTCCGGGGGCGGTCTCGGGGACGACGATGAACGTGCCGCGGATCTCGTCACCGGTGACCTGATAGCGGGCATGCCCGGTGAATCGGTCGAACATCCCGACGGCGGGCACGGTGACGTCCTGGCGGAGAACGAGCCGTAGCTCGGTAGGTGAGTGGAAGGACAAGAGGTTCTCCTGGATCGGCGGTTTCCCTCGGGCTGTGTAGGGCCGCAGCCGGCGTGGCGCGCCGTCCGCCCGAGCGATCTCAAGTCTACCGCAGTAAAACCAATTAAGCAATATCCGGTCTGAGGGTCTCGCCGGTCCCGTATAGTCAGGGGCACCGACGCGGGGTGGAGCAGCTCGGTAGCTCGCTGGGCTCATAACCCAGAGGTCGCAGGTTCAAATCCTGTCCCCGCTACTTCTCACTCAGGCCCCGGCGCGTCCGCCGGGGCCTGAGTCGTCCGTGGCGCAGAAAAGCCGGACGTCCATGTCACACGGACACCACATTTCACGCCTCTATAGGCACGTAGATACCCGACCGGGTTCCTCGATGCCACGGAGGCGACATGCCCGCTGCTTCATCACCCATCCCCTGCTCGGTTTCACCGGTCGGCATCCCCGTGACGTTCTTCGGCGCAAGGCGGTCGCGAGGCCTGTCCCGACGTGCCCGCCGTGGCGACGTGGAGCACCACCTGCACATCACCGGCCCGCTGAACCAAGCGCGCACCAGCGGTGGCCTCCGACAGCAGTGAACACCGCAGTCCAGCAAGGGATCTGATCTGGAGCATCATGACCACTCTCTCCGCGCTCCCCTCCACCGCCCCTGTGTCGGTCCACCGACATTCCGAGTTCCTTCACCCGGGTTCCGTGTACCGCCTCGGGCAGATCACTCATCGCCTCCTCCAGGAGGCCGAGACACTCGACGCGAACAGTCCGATCTCCGACCTCGCCCGCTGGCGAGCGGCCGCCCTGGTTGTCATCCAGTCCCTCTGCCAGCCCGAGGACCCCGCATGGCAGATCCTTCGCCCCGATGCGCCGTGGACCATGCCGAGCACCGCCGACTGCGACGCACGGGAGGAGATGTTCGCCGAGGGATGGGCGATCACGTGCGGCGTGCTGGAAGGCCTGCTCCACACGCTGCCGCTGCCAGAACAGGACCGCCCGGAACCAGCAGAGCCTCCCGTCCCCGTCGAGCGAGAACAGGCCATCGACTGGGCCAGGCTGCCCTTCCCCCAGCCGTCGGCCGGCATCTACCTGATGTTGCTGGGGTCCCCCCAAGTGCACGGTGCCCGAGGCCGCGTCGAGACCAAGCGTCTCTCGCGGCTAACCGAGTACGCGATCTGGCTCCACCTGAACCCCGGCACCGACCGGCACGCCATGGATGCAGCCCTGTGGCCAGAACAAGTGACGCGCGCGGACAGCCGCAACACGGCCATGAGCCGACTGCGGGCCTGGCTCGGAGTCGACCACTTCCCCAAGTGGACCCCAGAGAGCGGATACGTCCTCGCCCCGTCAGTCACCAGCGACTGGAGCCAGTTCCGCGCACTTGCTGCCCTGGGCGAGAGCGATGGCTCGCCGACCGGCACACGATGCCTGCGCGCCGCCCTTCAGCTCGTCGAGGGCCCACCCTTCGCCGAAGCCATACGTCCGGACTGGTACGGATGGGCAGCCCCCTACCTCCGGGAAATGACCGAGGCCATCATGAGCGCGGCGCGGGAACTGGCCCACCGCTACCTCCAGGACGGCGACCTGCCGGGCTCGAGGTGGGCAGTCAAGCGCGGCTATCGGGCGCTTCCGGGCGGACTCCAGCAGTTCAAAAGCGCGGCCGAAGGAATCACCAATGCACATACCGAACCCGACGGGCTACGCCAGCTCGCCGACCAGATGACGTACACCCCCGTGCCCGACCCGCCAGCACACAAGCAGACGCTGCTTGGCTGAGTCAGTGGACTGTACAGATGCCGCCGCAGTGCACCGCCCCGCAGGCGGCGGGAGGGCTCGTGGCGGATGCAAGGATTGACCGACCCGTCGCGCCGCTACGCCGCGGTGCGATGTCACGAGATACGGAGATGCTGTATGAACCGAAGTGGCGTGTTGACCGAACTATCCTAAGCGTTTTCGCAGGTCAGCAAGGGTTTCTGCTAGCTTCACGCCATGCCTGATGAACAGGGTCCCGGAAGGGACTTGAAGAGCTTTGTGCTGCCCGAGATCGGTC
>NZ_JAVRFH010000158.1:0-3359 GCF_031845825.1 Streptomyces lancefieldiae
GCTACGTCAGGGGGCAGGAGACCCACCGGAACTCGGTGCGCTACTCGCTGCGACTCGTGACCGTCGCACGCCGTCCTGACGTCATGCCGCCGCCCGCCCGGACCTGGGTCGCCGCGTTACGCCGACTCAGGGGGTGTGGGGTTAGTCGTTGCCGATCCGCCAGGCCCAGTCGGAGAGGGCGGCGAAGTCGTGGTGCTGCAGCCCCTTGCGTGGGTCGACGCGGTGAAGGAGCGCGGGGCCGCTGTGATTTCGAGCGACGTAGTCGCGGTCGACATCCGCGATTTGATCATCGACCCACGCGAAGGGGCGACCTGCCGCATATTGGACGACCGTCCATGTTTTCACGTAGGTACCGTCAGGGCGGATAGTGAATTGGTCGTCAAACTCGATGACGGGAAAGTCGTGTTCACGTGGCAGACCGATACGCCAACCGATCCACTCGTTCGCGTCGTGCTCCCAGGTGGTGGCCTAGACCAGATCGAAAGGTAGCGCCATCAGGGCCGAGCCGTGTGTGGGGTTGAGCCATACACGAAGGGGCCTGATTCGATTCTCAGGCACCCCCGGGTGCTGAGAAATCCAGTTATCCGGCTTGAGGCGGCGTGTTTGATAGCCGGGCGGTCGTCGGTGTGGCTTTGCGTCGAATGGGTTCAGTGGTCCGTCGACATCGAGCACCAGCAAAGGCCGGGGACGAGGCAATTTAGCGATTCCTTCGGGGTTGCGTAAGGCGTTGTCGGTCGAATGGCAACGTAGAGGCGCTCCTGGCGGGACTCGAACCCGCGCCGAGTAGGTGGGCTTGGACAACGCGCTTCCCTGCCGGGGGTTCGAAACTGCTCGCGCGGTTTCTCGTTGAGGTTCCCCAACCCTGGAGCTTTTGGCTGGCCAGGGCCCGGTCCCGGTGCATCCGCAACCGTCCCACCGTGTCGTCGTTCCGTTTTACGACCGCTCTTCCTTCTGAGCTACAGGAGCCTGACTGCAATCGTCACACTACGGTATTAAATCCAATTATGCAACTTGCGGAGGTGGGAGTCCTCCGCTGTCGCCGCCCGCGACGGGGGGCGTCGGGAGGCGGACATGGACTTCGCAGCCGCAGGCGACGACGTCAGATCCCCCAGGAGTGACCGGAGGCCCTCGACGGTGCCGCAGAACTCGGCGAGGAACTGGACCTGAGCCGTCGCCCCCTGATTGTTCACGCTGCTCGCCAGCGCGTCGGCCGCCTCATGAACTTCCTCTAAGCGTCCGCGTCGCTCGACTCCGGGTGCGCGCCGCCGTTGTACTCGTCGGCCCCGTCCTCGTTGGCCGCGTCGTACACGGCTTCGTCGAGGTCGCCTTCCCCGATGCCGAACTCAGCCACCAGGGCTTCGGCTTCCTCCTCGGAGATGACAGACTGAGGCTCGTCCTCGGCCGGTGGCGTCACGTCCATCCGAAGGGCGCGTCGCGTAACGGTCCGGCGGCTCTCCACCCGCCACACGTGCCAGCCGGCGGCCTGGAACGCCGCGGCGACGCCGTCCAGGGCCTGGTTCCGGGCGGCCCGCACGCTCCGGGTGTTCCGCGTCCGCATACCTCGCTCGTCCTGTGCCCCATTGATGAACCAGACGACTTCCAGCGTCCGGCCCGCCCCCTGCCACACGAACGCGCCCTGGGGCCCCTGCGCGCTGTGCCACTCCCGGTAGAGCATCTTCCGGCCCGGCACCGTCGCCAGCGTCACACCGCCCGCCCGTAGCACCCCCAGCGCTGCGACGACCGCCGGCTCCTGCGCATACTCGGGCAGCGTGCCCACCGCGTCCGGCTCCGCTCCGCTGCTCGGCCCCTCCGCCACGGGGGACGTCGTACTACGCATCAAGTGGTCCTCTCTCAACAGGATGACGGCGAGCTCGTGCCCGTCGCCGTTCGATGGTCTGGTGCTCAGGGTTGGCCTGGGCTCCGGGTATGAAGCAGTGGCCCAGGTGCAGCTGCGACGGCTGGCGTAGCGGGGCTTGGTGAGCTCCACGCCATGCCCCTGACCGCGCCGCCCCGTCTCCGGACGATTGATCAGTTGCCTTGCTGCGACGTGTAGTGGAAGTGGGCGTAGGTGATCGCGTCGGGCCAGACGCCGAGCGCGCGCAGATACTTTCGGAGGGCATCGTCCTTGGTGCGCCCGGTGACGCGGATCGGCTTGCGGCCGTCGTGGCCGCACGCGTCGTCCACGTACCAGCCGGTGGCACGGCCAGCAGCGTTGAGGGTGCGCCCCAGAGTGCCCTGGGGTTGCTTGGGGGAGCGGGTGCCCTGGGGTTGCTTGGGGGAGCGGGTGCCCTGGGGGACGGTCACGACACCGTTGCCCGGCTTGGTCAGGGTGACCTCGACTACAGCGAGACGGCCTGTGGCTTCCAGGTGCAGTCGCATCACCTGGTCGACTGCGACAGCCGGGACGGCGCTGCCCCAGTGGTTGGCTCGGCCGTCTGGGAGATCCTTCAAGTGCGCCTCGTACAAGGCAAGTCCTGTGTCGGTCACGTGCAGGTCGTACGGGCTGCTCCTCGTCGCGAGCAGGCCACAGGCGACGGCGTCGTCGAGGTGAACCCCCAAGCCCATCGGGGTGATGTGCTTGATCGGGTCGCCTTCAGCGGCTCCCTTGACCAGGGCAAGGATGTGCGTGGGGCTGGCGACGAACTGGGTCACGTTCAGTCTTCCTTCTCAAGGGCGTGGCGCCAGGCTTGCTTCTCGGCCGCTCGTGCCTGACGCCGTTCGATGGCCTGGTGCCAGCCGCGTGGAGGGGCGGAGAAGTAGTAGCAGGTGCAGCCGCGACTGCCGGCGTAGCGGCAAGGGTGACCGGCGTGGCGGCGTACGGACTTGGCGAGCATGCGTGCCACCGGGGTGCTCCCGTCGGGTCTGTGCTGGGGCTGTTGGATTGCTTGATGCCGTAAACACTACCGTAGTAAATCCACTTAAGCAAGTTTCATCTGTCTGGGGCGTGCCCGTGCACGCCGCCGTCCCTGGCGCCCCCCGGCGCGCGGACCGCTCACGCCTGCCGCCGCCTGCGCCGCCCCGTCCGCCGGTCCGGCTGTCACGCGCCGGTGCCGCCCTGGGATGTTCGGGGTTGTTCGCTGGATAGCGCCGCCCGAGGGCCATGCTCCGAGCTTCCTGGCCCAGGAGCGCCGACCGGCCCGGTTCCTGGCCGCCGCTCTGCGGCTGCGACCCCTGCCGGCCGTGCCATCGGGCCCTCCGGGCCGCGTGTCACCGGGGCCTCTGTCCGTGATTCTGCGGTCCGGCCGCGTGTCCGGTCCGGTCGCCCGGTCGCCGAGCCCCGCCGCAGCCCTCGGCCGCCCGCGCCGCTGTCCGGGGAACTCGCGCCTGTGGCGGCCCGGCCGACCGCGCGTCGCAGTCCG
>NZ_JAVRFH010000159.1:0-3256 GCF_031845825.1 Streptomyces lancefieldiae
GAGAGGTGCTCATGAACTAATGCTGAGATCACCCTGGCACCCGTCAGACACTCGTGAACGCTAGTTGACAGAACTTTACAGAGCTGACCGGGACGGGACATGGCGGTCATCGCCTAGTTCAGAGAAGAGCTGATCGCCGCACTGTCCGACCGAGCCTCGGTGGCCCGCAAGGACGTCGATGCCGTGCTGACCGCTTTCGCCGAGACGGTCGGCGAGGTCGTCGCCAAGGGCGACGAGAAGGTCACCATCCCCGGCTTCCTGACCTTCGAGCGCACCCACCGCTCGGCGCGCACCGCGCGGAACCCGCAGACGGGCGAGCCGATCCAGATCCCGGCCGGCTACAGCGCGAAGGTCTCCGCCGGGTCCAAGCTCAAGGAAGCCGCCAAGGGGGCCTGAGCAGCTCCGGCCGGCCTTCCCGGCGCCGGAGCCGCACGGCAAACGCCATGAGGTTCCGGCCTACGGGCCATCCGACGATGTGTCGGCCGGCACCAGTCCGGCGGCACGCAGGTCCGCGGCCAACGTCTCCGCCTCCGTAGGGGAACGCTCCTCCGGTGGCGGGGACGGCTGCGGCTCGACGGCCGCGCGGGCGCCGGACCGGGGCAGGTCCCGCAACTCGGCCGTGTGCTGCTCCCGCCTGAGCGCGAAGTCGAGAGCGTCCTCCTCGTCCTCGAACGCGTACTTGCCGACGACCTTCTCCAGGGCGTCGAACAGACCCGCGCGGCGCGTCATCGTCCGGAAGGCCCGCTCTACGCCCAGAAGTTCGCGGATCATCAGGAACTGCTGCTCGTCGTCCCCGCACACCTCGCGCAGGGTGTCGACCATCTCGGCACCGTTCACGGCCAGGGCGCTGACCACCGGCGGGTCCGGATAGGGCTCACCGGTCGCGGACTGGTAGATGCCGGGAAGCGAGTCCTCGATCTCGTGCTTGACGTACACCCACTCGTGTCGGATGGCCCGCAGCTCCTCCAAGGTGATCAAGGTCAGGTCCCGGACGTACTGTGGCCCGTTCTCCCGGATCCACGTCTGCGCCTCCAGAAGCCGGCGCAGCCACTCCTCACGGGCCTGCTGCAGGTAGGCGCCGTGCACCAGACGGCCCTTGAACGGATGAAGCCGCCCGCTCATTCGCCGGAAGTCCCTCAGTTCCCGGTCATCGTCCACGTCCAGGGCGTTGCGCAGCTCCAGCAGCGGCAGCATCCACTCCTTCTCCGCGTCATTGCTGATCATGGCCTGCATCGACTTGTCCTCGGAGACCAGCGTGCAGGTCCAGCAGCCGAACCGGCTGTCGCCGCACGACGGCGTTGTGGAATCGACGACCAGCGGGCACTCGGCGTCCGGAGACGCCCCCTGGTACATGGTGAGCAAGTCCTTGTTGCTGTGCCCCCACGGGTTGGGATGCTGCATGAGCAGCTCCCACACCTCGTCGTTGCTGAGGTCCTCGATCGGCGAGTACACCAGGGAGTTGGGCAGCGAACCGTTCGGGCTGAGACGGTCGCGCACCCTGCGCTTCTCGTGGCGGGTCATGGTCCGCGCCCGCGCCCGCGACTCGGCCTTGCGGGTGCCCAGCACCAAGATGACCTCGCCGAACGCGGCCACCACAGCGCGGATGAATGCATTCGAAGGTTTAATCTTCAAACGTTCTGTGCACCACCGGAACTTCGGCCTCGGCGCGGCGTAACCGCGGCCGATGAGGCATACCCAGAACGAGTCCTCGACCGCCGGCGTCAGCCGGTGCGCCTCGATCGGCAGACCCTGCTCTGCGGCTGCCCGCCGCATCGAGTCGAGCGAGGCGTTCACCCAGGCGGCGACCACCGGGTTCTCGACACCGGTGTCGGTGCTGATGACGTGCACCACCTTGGTGCGCTCGGCCGGAGGCAGGCCGGCCAGCGCCATCCACACGAGCATGAGGCACAGCGTCGAGTCCTTGCCGCCGCTGTAGCCCACCACCCAGGGCACCTGATCAGCCCGGTACAGATCGCGGATCTCTTCGAGGATGCCGGTGAGCCACTGGCCCATGGTCTGGCCGGCGAATGGCACGGTGCGGGTGGGGGAGAGGTCCAGGAGCACAGGAGGACGCATACGGAAGCCTTCGCGCAGGAGCCGGCCCGAACGGACTGCGGTCGTCCGTGCTGCCGGAGGAGAGTGGACGTGGGGCCGGGGCGCGGACAGCGCCCCGGCCGGTGCAGATCAGCTGTCGTTGTGGAAGCGGCGCACGACGGCGCAGACGCAGGCGCCGAGCACCTCCAGCTCGTCGGCGTCGGACACGTCGTTCAGGTAGGTGCGGGACTCGCCGACGAGGTCGGCCGACACGTACAGGTGGCCCTCGGCGACAGCCAGGGTGTAGCCGGCGCCGGGGGTGTCCCGGTGCGCGATGTGCGCGGCGACGCCCCACGGTGACGACGTTGCGCTCCAGCCGTCGCCGAGGAGTAGGGCGGCCGCCTCTCCGATGTCGCCGATGCTGAGCCGCCGTGCGGTGCCCGCCGCGCTGTGCAGCACGGCGAACACGGTGGCCGCACCGCGCGCCCTGGTGATCTCGATGGACGGGGAGGAGATGAGTCCTTCGTCGCTCGCCCACAGCACGGCGTGGCCTCCCTCCCAGCGGATGTCGGCCACACCGGGGCGCGATCCGTAGGAGACGGTGGCCCCGGTGATCTCGGCGGCGAGGGGAGCGAAGTGCCGAATCGCCGCCTGCGTCCGGGCCGTGCGGGCCTCCAGCTCGGTGACCAGCTCCTGCCAGGCGGGCAGGATGTGGGAGCGGATCTCATCGGCGACCGACCCCGGGGCCCCGATGACGCCTGATGCCTCTCCGCGGTAGTCCGAGCGCCTGCTCCAGACCAGATTTCCCCGCGGGCGGGTCGACACCGTGACCGGGGTGTGCGCCCGTACGGGTGCGGTGGTGCGGACATCGAATTCGACGCCGGGGCCTTCGAGCACGGCGAACGTCGACGAGTCGGCGCTCGCCGCGCGCCACTGCGGCCCCAGGAGGGCAGCGAGTTGGGCGGCGTACTGAAGGGCATAGCGGGCGACGGGCACGAGAAGCTCCTGAAGAGGTGAGGCGGTGGAAGGGAGGGGGCGCGAGGGCGGCTACTGGTCCTTGAACGGGTGCCAGTGCGCTGCCGCACGGTGACGGAAGACGGCCGCCACGATCGCGGGCCAGTCCGTATCGAGGTGTTCGCGGGGCGCGACGGGGCGGGCGTCCCAGTTCTGGGCCCCGGTGTCGTCGGCGAGGAAGGCCTCGCGAAGGCATTCGCCGCACACG